>JAGZRP010000240.1 GCA_018381595.1 Bacillota bacterium | reverse complement strand
CGTTTGATTAATTCATAACGATATGGATAATATTCTATTAAATCTTCTAGGGAGGTAATTCCTAAACGTTCTAACGCTTGTTTTGTTTTTGGCCCTAATCCACTTAGCTCTTCTAGCATTTTTATCACCAATTACATTATATCAAACAAAGGTTCGTTTTTCTATCCTGTTTTCTTTCTTTTCTACTTTTTTCGACGATTTTTTAAAAAAACGCTTGACATTTTATAGATTAAAGATTACTATAAAAGCACCAATTCGGAAATATTCGGATTGGAGCTAGTATCACACTAGCCAACCCCTTTTTATTCTTTTATGGAGCGGTTCTCAGGGGGACCGCTTCGATTTTTTTTACTTGCAAAAAGAATTGGTATATGATGTACCAATTCTTTTTTATGCTTCTTCTTTTTTTAAGATTGTAATTTTTCTTACAACAATTTGATATTTATCAAATCGCTTTTCGACTTTACCAAATACTTTAATAATATCTCCTATATGAATATCTACGTTTTCATACGTTCTTGGAAATAATACAACCTCAATTTTACTAATTTCATCACTACCATTTAAAAATGCCATTTTCTCATTTTTCTTGGTTGTAATTTCTTTTAATTTATCTACCAAACAAATGAGTTCTATTTCTTTATCAAAATAATTTTCAACTTCTGCAAGTGGAATACTCTTTGGATTGGATAATTTATATTCTGTTACTGGATGGTTACTTAGATAAAAGCCAAATGTTTGTAATTCTAAGTTCATGAGCGTATGCGTATCATATTCGTCTACAACAACTAATTCTGGTTTTTCGACAAAGGATTCATCGACATCTTTGATAATTTCAACATAGTTTAAAATTAAGTCTAAGTTTTGGTGTAATGTTTTTCGATTATAACCAAATGTAGATAAAATTCCTGCATCAATCATACTATCTAGGGTTTTACGATTTAAACTTTTTCCATAACAGCGTTTTAAGAAATCATAGATGGATGTAAATTTATTTTTTTTGCGTTCTTCTAAAATGGTTTCAATAGCACTGACACCTACATTTTTAATTCCGGATAATGGGTATAAAATACCATGTTCTACGACTTTAAACTCTTCTTCGCTTTCATTGATATCTGGTTTTAAGACATCAATATGAAGTAATTTACACTCATAGATATATTCTCTTGTTTTTTCACTACTTCCAATTGCCATGGAAAGTAAGCTTTTCATGAAATACTTTGGATAATGGGCTTTTAAATAAGCCATTTTATAACTGATAATTGCATAAGCGACAGAATGGGCTTTATTGAATCCATAAGAAGCAAATTTTAAGATTAACTCATAGACTTCATTGGCGATTTTTTCTTCATATCCACGAGCAATGCTCCCTTTTACAAAGCGTTCTTTTTCTTTGATTAACACAGATTCTTTTTTCTTACTCATGGCTCTTCTTAGAACGTCAGCTTGGCCATAAGTATAGCCTGCCATTTTACTTGCTATCTGCATAATTTGTTCTTGATATACAATAATTCCTTGGGTTTCTTTTAAAATTGGTTCCAAATCCGGATGTAAGTAAGTGACTTTCGATTTGCCACGTTTTCTTCTGATAAATTCATCAATATTATTCATTGGTCCTGGACGGAATAAGGCAAGAGATACAGCAATTTCTGAAAAGCTATTTGGTTTGAACTTACGAAGAAAGTTTTTCATCCCTGCTGATTCAAATTGAAAGATCCCTTCTGTTAAAACATTGGTAAAAATAGAAATTGCTTTTTCATCATGAAATGGTATCTCATCAAAGGTAATGGGTAGTTTCTCATACTGTTTTAAACTATCTAATACATCTTGGATTAATGTTAAATTACGAAGGGCTAGAAAATCCATTTTTAAGAGTCCGAGTTCTTCTAGATATTCCATGGAAAAACCAGTGACATAAAATCCCTCATGATTGTAACTTAATGGAATGACATTATCTAAATCTGTTTTACACATCACAATTCCTGCGGCATGGATAGAAGTATGACGTTTTAAACCTTCTAGTTTTAAACTAATTTGATATAGTTTAGATAAGGTTTTATCTTGGTTTATCATACGTCTTAGTTTGTCATTTCCTTCCATGTTTTCTGTTAACGTTTTTCTACTATCTAATAATTTAGATAATGCATCGACTTGTTTTAAGTCAATGTCCATGCTACGAGCAACATCTCTGATGACTTGTTTGGAAGCAAGTGTTCCAAAGGTAATAATTCCACTAACTCTTTTTACACCATATTTTTCTTGTACATATTGGATGACTTGTTCTCTTTTTTGAAATTCAAAATCGATATCAATATCAGGCATACTAACACGTTCTGGATTTAAGAAACGCTCAAATAGCAAGTCTTCTTTAATTGGGTCTACAGTTGTAATGTTTAAGCAATAAGAAACAAGAGAACCTGCTGCACTTCCACGTCCTGGGCCTACTAAAACACCATGTTCTTTGGCATAGTTAATATAATCTGCAACGATTAGAAAGTAATTGGAAAAACCCATTTTTTCGATTACTGATAACTCATATT
>JAGZRP010000239.1 GCA_018381595.1 Bacillota bacterium | reverse complement strand
TTTGTTGGCTAATGTACCAATAATATCATCTGCTTCATAATTATCAATCTCATAATAACGAAGCCCTAATAAATTAACGAGTTCTTTGGCAATTGGAAATTGTTGTTTTAATTCCTGTGGAGTTTCAATTCTACCACCTTTATATTCCTCGTATTGTTCATGTCTAAATGTTTTTCCTTTATCAAATGCTACAATCATATATTCTGGTTTTTCTTCTGCAATAATCTTTGTTAACATGTTGTGAAATCCAAACAAGGCATTGGTTGGAAATCCCTTTGAGTTCTTCATAAAATTACCACTGTAAGCAGTTGCATAATAACTTCTAAATAATAGGTTGTTTCCATCGACTAAAATAATTTTTTTCATATGTTTCACCATTCTCATTATATCATAAATTCATTCATTTCTTTGCCAAATAAAAAGAAATGAGAGAAATCATTTCTTAAATTTTTTGAATATCTATTCCTATCTCTTTTAATTTTTGATTGATTCTAGTTTTATTTCGATATATCCCATCTCTAATTTCAGTTTGATAAACATCATTCGTAATACCTGTTTTTAATTCTTTTTCTTTATCGTATGGTAAAGAGACAAACTGGTAAGAAAGTGGCCCTTTCTCTTTGGATTGATAATTTCATTCTAATATCAAATAATGTGCCATAGTTGTTAGATTGCTATCCGCATTTTTTTCTTTATTCTCAATCAAATTAATTCCATTACCAACACTTCCCGCATTTATTAATAACCGATGATAAAGATATTCTGAATAACAAATATGGGTATGACCATATACAACAATATCTGCCCTATTTTTCGTTTGTGTTTTCTCACTTGGCAAAAACATTGGGTATTTTATCCATACAGAATTTAATTGAAAAATACTATCTGTTGTATTTGTTGGCGTTGAGTGAAAAATTCTAACATAATTCCCACTCAAGTAAAATTCATAAGAAAACAAAAATTCTTGAATCTCTTGTTCCATTTCAGCGAATGCCTTTTCTTCTAAGTGATTCTCTTTAAATTGGTGTGATACATATAATTGAGGTTTAACTTCATCGTATGCTTCTTCCCAGTTTCCCCTAATTACCACTTCACAATGTTTTTTTACTAGCTGCATGCATTCATAAGAATGAAGCCCCTTTCCGATCGTATCTCCTAAACAAAAGACATGTTGAATTCCTCTTTCAGAAATATCTTCTAAAACTGTTTTCAGTGCCTCTAAATTTCCATGAATATCAGATATGATTGCGATTTTATCCATTGTGTTTTCTTTCTAAAATAAAATATCCACAGTTATAAGCACAGTATTTTTGAAAATATTCTTCTTTTTTTTGAATATCATTTCGCTCATTATATCTAGAATTTTCTTTTTTACAAAATCCTTTTAATCTCAATTTTCCATACGACCAATCCCCTACGACATAATCATAATCTAAAAAATATTCCGTAAATAAGTGTTCAACTGCATCTTTGTCAAATGCATCTTTATAATTTTCAATCAATTGGTATTCTTGATTTAAAAACTTTTCTGTTCTCATACTATCACTTCCTTGTTTATTATAACATGTTTTATTTTTTTAAGAAACCGGAAGTGAGATACTTGGTGAATTTTGATTCATCCCTTGAAAGAATGCTTCTGGTACTTTTCCCTCTATCATTTTTACGGTAAGTGGATAATTAGCTTCTACTTTGAGTGGATGTTCTGAAAATGGTAACACTAACATTTCTGTAATTTCTAAATGAATATTGATTTCTAGTAATGCATTATTAATTCCATAATTTGTAATCTTTGTTTTTAAATTACTACTAATATCTCCCGTAAGATGAAAGCGAACTGGAACTTTGGGTCCTAAATTAGAAAATAATGTATTTTTAAAAGCCAGTCCTGTTGGAATATAAAAAATAACTCCTTTTAATAGAGCTTTTTTATCAATGGAATCAGCAAAAATGTCTTGGTAATAACTTAATTGTTCTACTTTTCCTGATTCCACTAGTTTAAAATCTTCACTAACCTTTTTAGTTACTTCCCCTAAAATATGGTTTGCAATTCCACTATTCAAATCAATAGAACTAATTTCTCCTGAAGTGTTTTTATGGACAACATATAATTTTTCCATATCAATTGTTTTTAAAATATCTTCATATTTTGATTGATTAATAATTAAATTAGAAATACGTTTCATTTCTTCTTTTGCGTATTCACTTAAAACGGGTGTTAAAATACGATTAATAAATTGAAATGCAAGAAATACTGTTATAATAACAATTATTAGAAAAATAAATAATATTTTTCTTTTTTTATTCTGTTTTTCTTTTTGAAATAAAACATGCTTTTTTTTAAATCTCATTCGTTTTCTCATCGGTTTCACCTAATAAATCGTATTCAAGTAGTATAAATTGTATACTTATGTACAATTTAATAACAGGTGATAATATGGATTTTAATGTAAAAGTATCAACAAGCATTGTCGTATGTTATGAACATCAGACAATTTATGAAGTTGCGAAAAAAATGGAACAATATCAAATTGGATTCTTACCTGTT
>JAGZRP010000238.1 GCA_018381595.1 Bacillota bacterium | reverse complement strand
TTTTCTAAATAATCATCTGCACCTAGTTCAAAGCCTAATAACTGATTTGATTTTCCTGTTTTTGCACTCATCATTAATATTGGAATATTTCCTTTCTTTCGAATTTCTTGACAGACAAAAAATCCATCCATCAAAGGAAGCATAACATCTAATATAATCATTTTTGGTGTATTTTCTTTTTGTGATAGCCATTTTAAAAATGCTTCACCACTTTCAAAATGACATACTGAAAAACCCTTCTGAATCAGAAGGTCTTTCATAAGTGTTGCTAATTCTTGGTTATCTTCTACTAATACAATATCTATCATGATTACCACCCTAAATGGATCAACCAATCGTTTACCTTGCTTTCTCTTTGCTTCATTTCTTGTAATGATTTCATCTTTCCTAAATGGATTTCATCTTTGATATTTCCGTCTTCAATATAAAGAATTCTCTCGCATTTAGAAGCTACTTTCATATCATGCGTAACCAGCATAATACTTGTTCCTTCTTCATTGATACGATTTAACTCTGCCATTACTTCCATTGAGTTCTGTCTGTTTAAAGCTCCTGTTGGCTCGTCTGCAAAAATAATTTTAGGAAGGTTAATCAAACTTCTACAGATACAGGCGCGTTGTAATTGTCCACCCGATACTTCTGTTACTCCATTTGAAGCAATTTCACTAATTCCTAATTTTTTCATTAACAATTTCGCACGTTCGTTGATTTGTTTCCTTCCTTTTATAGTTTTACCTTCTTTACTCTGATAAGCTGGTAATACTATATTATCATATATAGATAAATTTTTCAGCATATACATCTGTTGAAAGACAAAACCCATTTCATTTAATCGAACATCACTCATTTTGTCAGCATTGAGTTCTGTCAGTTCCTTTCCAAAAAAATTAATTTCACCTGCAGTTCGTGTGTCCATTCCACTGACAGTATATAATAATGTTGTTTTCCCAGACCCAGAAGGGCCCATAATTGCAATCATTTCTCCTTCTTTGATTTCAAAATCAATGTTTCTTAATACATTATTTTGACACTTATTCACAATATATGTTTTACATAATCCCTTTACTTTTAACGTATTCATAATTTTCTCCTATTCTACCTGATTGCATTCACGAATGGTAATCTTTTTGACATCACGTGTTGCAAATACAGTTGCAATGATAATTCCTAATAATAGCATTCCTGGGTAAATAAAGTATACACTCCATGGTTCCACTTGGATAGTAACATCCGCTCCCATGATCGCAAAAATAGGTTTTAACATAAATTGATTACTCAACAAAGAAAGTGGTATCGCAACAATCATAGAGGTCAATGCGACAAAAATCATACGTGTGATTTGCCAGCTTCTAATATTACGGTATTTAAAACCGATACTTTTTAACATTGCAATTTCACCTTTTTCACGGACAATGAATAATTTTTCCATTAGCAAAGTAATCAACATAATAACAGCACATAACATAGCAGTCATTGGAAATAACACTTCATTTAACATATCTTGAATTCCACCAACATTTTGATTCACAAGTTCTTGTCCTGTCATCCACTCATAATTTGGAAATTGTTTTTCCAATGTTTCCTTTAATTCATTTTCCTCCAATCGAGTATCCATACTTATCATAATATCCCAATAATCAAACATCACTTCATCTTTCAAAACGGTTTTTGAGTTTAACCTTACACTCTGTCCTAATTGCATATAGTCTGTATATGTTCCAGTGATTATCATTTTCTTTTCTTGACCACCTATTTTGACATATACACTATCTCCAATTCCCCAGTTATTTTGATCCATAATAGTTTTAGAAAAAGCAATTTCATTTTCTAAAACAGGAGCTTCTCCTTTTTGATATTGAGCATAATCTATTTCATCACCAACTAATTGAATGGACATGATATTTTGCTTTTTATTTTTTTCAACACTAGAATAAGTTAAAAAATATACCGGGGCAGCTGTCATTTTAAGATTACGATATCCTTTTGCTTCTAGTTCTGTTTTGACACGCTCTACTCCATTTGTTAAATCCATAATATTTACATATTTTTCTTCTCCGGATTTTTCAATAGAACGTACATGAATTGTACTTTTTGGGTTTATCATAAATTTATAAAGCATCTCTTCACTTGTCATGGTATTTAATGTATTGAGTGGTATTGTAATTAATACAAAACTAATCGCAAACGTTATCATTAGTACTCCATATCTACGAATATGACTTGCAATATCGTTCATTCCCAAATAAAATGATACTTTCATATAACGTTTATTCGATAAGGAAATTCCTTTTTGTTTTTGAAAACGTTCTCCGGTTTCTCCATCTCTCATTGCCGTAATTGCAGAAACCTGATTTAATTTTCTGGTACAAAGGTAACAAAATAATAAAACAAAAACTATTATCACAAGTGCACATATGATATTACTCCAAAATTAGCTTGACTTGATTCCATAATCATATTATTACTTACACTAGATATCATAAAATTACTAACAGGAATACTGAGTAGTAATCCTAGAAAAGAACCAGAAGATACAAGTACAAAATATTTTAATAAATATA
>JAGZRP010000237.1 GCA_018381595.1 Bacillota bacterium | reverse complement strand
AGTTACCATTTACTATTTAAAAGAAGGACATAATAATTCCTATTATGTCCCAGTTACAAAATATGTGAATGATGGTCGTGATAAAGTAAAAATTATTGTCGATGAACTATCAAGTAACCATGTATATAATAGTAATCTCATGAGTTATTTAAATAGTAATGCGAAATTAGAAGCGGCTAATTTAGAAGATGATACCCTTCATTTAAAATTTAACCAATATATTTTAAGTGACTTAAAAGAAGAACCTATCTTGGAAGAAGTTGTTTATACAATCGGGTTATCTATCCAAGATAATTATCAGGTAAACCAAGTTTCTTTTGAAGTTGGTGAAAAAGAAATTTATAAAACTGTTTTAAAAACTCTTGATTAAACAAATCTCATGTAGTATAATTGTCTTGTTCCTTTGGAAACAAGACGTCTCAGTAGCTCAGTTGGATAGAGCAATGCCCTTCTAAGGCAGCGGTCGGGGGTTCGAATCCCTCCTGGGACACCAGATAAATCATAAACTCAAACTTAATAAAGTTTGAGTTTTTATTTGATAAAAAGAAAATAAAACCCAAATCATAGGTTTTATTTTGTATGTGTTTGTAAATTTTGATATGCGTTTTCATAACTAGATAAATAAGTAGTTCCTAATAAAATAGAAAGATTTTTATTATTTTGATAATTAATTTGACTTAACATATCTACCTTACCTGTTGTTTGATATTCAGAAATATCTTTCTCAGCTTGTTTTTCTGCACTCTCTTTTGTAAGTTCCATTAGCATCTCTACATATTTTTCTTCATCATCTCCAGCAAAAGTTGCTGCCTTCATTGCATTTTTAGCACCCCTAATATAACTTTCTGTATTCTTTTTATCTACGGTTGTTAGGGATTGATTTGTTTTCAAAATATTTTCTTGCTTTTGAATGGTGTCCTCGGTAATTATTTTATTTCTTACCCCCATCACACCAGTTGTATAAAAACCGGACTCATTCATTGCTTCTTTAGAAGCATCTGTTTCTAATCCATCTAACCAATAAATATAAAGTGAAGAATAATTATCTGTATAATCATATTGATTATTTTCAATTTGACCTTGAAATACTTTATTAGATGCATTTACTTTTTCATCATTATACACATTCATATAAAATACGGAAGCGTTTGATACAAGCATCTCCATCAAATCATCGTTAAAATAAAATTCATTTGTCAAACGAATCGCATTTGTGTCTTGGTCTACCTGGTAATCTTTCACTGCTTGTTCTTTCGCATATTCATAAATACGATTTTGGACAATCAGCTTCAAGCTATTGTCATAATGTTCACTTTTTCTTGCTTCGTTTTCGTCTATTACACCTTGCTTATAAATATTGTCTTCACTGTTTTCATTGGCTTTTTCTTCTTTACTATCATTCACTCCTGAAAAATATGATTTTAAAGTACGATAGGCTTGTTGTTCATTATAATTCGTTTCATTATTAATTAAATTTTGAAATTCATTTTCTACAAGATAAGGGTCCTTGGTATTTTCATGTGTGATAATAGCAAGTCCTGTACCTGTAAACAATACAAGTCCTCCTGCACATAATATTGCTTTTGTTCTCATACTTAAATTTTTTAACTTCATAGTAACTCTCTCCTTATTTTTCGTCTACTGCAGAAGCTGTAACATATAAAGGAATTTTCACTTCCTCTAAATTATTATAATCTGAAAATTGAATTTTGAGCTTCATATTATTACAAGTTGTATCTGGATCACGCATATCAATTAACGGTGTCAAATTAATATCTATCTGTGTTAAATAATCTGAACTATTGATATAAAAATAAATTGTTCCTTTTTCATGGATTCTCATACTAATATATTCCTCATTCAATTGTCTATAAAAAAGACGTTTCATATCTTCTTTTGATAACTCTACTTGATATTTTTTGTGTAGTCTTTTATCACTTTTTACCGCTTCT
The DNA here is from genome assembly GCA_018381595.1 of Bacillota bacterium. Lineage (GTDB taxonomy): Bacteria > Bacillota_I > Bacilli_A > RF39 > UBA660 > UMGS2016. Next base: position 619 of record JAGZRP010000237.1, on the reverse strand, counting down.
ACTTTGACATCATCATTTGTGATAATTGAAAAATCAAGAAATTCTTGTATCTTTATTTTTTCTTTTTTCCAAGCATTTGTCAGAGGATCTTTTGAATACACCACTTTTTGATTCCTATCAAAATACCTTTCTTCTTGATAAGTATCTTTTTCCTTTGTTGTTTTTGTCTTTCTTTTTTCTACTTGATGTTCATTATCAATTTCTTTATCCAATATGACTTTTCTTTTCTTTTTGTTACTTAATACAGTAACAGTTTCATCTAAAGTTATTTTTTCTTTATAATTATCTACTTTTTTTATTCGTTCAATTGCTTGATTCAATTCCTTTTTAGGACTTGTTCCACAAGCGGTTACTGTAATCATTAATATACATAAGAAAAAAATGAATCCTCTTTTTTTCATATTTTCACCCATTTCACTCTTGTTAAAGAAAATAACCTGACTTAACAAATTCTTTCTATTAAAATTATATCATAAACTTTGATATTCTTGAAGCCAATTATCATACAGCATAAAAAAGAGAGCGTATTATTCTACCATCTCTCCATCTAGACTCCATGTTTTTACCTCTGTGATTTTTACTGGAACAATGCTTCCAATTTTATCTTTTGGTGCTTTGA
>JAGZRP010000236.1 GCA_018381595.1 Bacillota bacterium | reverse complement strand
TTTTAAAAAGTTAGGTTAATTGGCAATAATATTTAAAATTATGATGCAATAAAATCTTTTTTGTAAGCGTTAATCAGGTATCGATTTTAATGCTTGCTATGAGGTAAATTAAATTTGTAGAAAATAATTTGTTTTTTTGGTGCAAACTACTTGAATTGTAAAAACAAAATATAATACCTGTCTTTAGAAGTTTTTATATAAAATATGGTGAGAAAAATACTGGGTCACAGTTTGTAACCCAGTATTTTTTGATATTGTTTTTCGCTTAATATGGCATTTTTTAGTGGCAATTGTGTCTTATCTGTAAGCATGTCGATAAACTCCGATTTTGTTGCCATGTTGATATATTTTTTTCCATAAACAGTAAAATAGCAGTTTCTCATAAATTTGAAGAGTTCCTGATAAGAATACTTATCTTCTAATTCATAGATCTGCAAAAGTCGAATCAATAATGTTGATAAGTAACATATTAAAAAATGCCCATAAATCGTTTCTTTGTTTTTTAAATAGACTGGTCTTGCATCAAGCTCCGATTTCATAATTCTAAAACTTTCTTCTATTCTCCACAGATTATGATAGACTGAGTAGATTTCTTCCTGGGATAAATGAATCTCAGATGTCACAAGAAGATTGTATCCGCATAACGCTTTATCTTTTTCTATTTTTTCTTTATTGATGGCTGCATTCGCTTTTGTACCATCTTTTCCTTTAAAATCAACATATTTTGAACATTCCCCATATTCTTCTCTTTTAGCTTTTGATAAACAAAGACTGTATGCTTTATGTTCCAGTTTTTCTATTTCCAGCAGCTGTTTTCGTGCAAGTTTTGGATTATATGTAGCAACACGCTTTTCTGTGATCGTAAATTGTATTTTTTTATTGGAATCATCAAGAAATGAATAAGAAAAATCATCAATACATTCCTTTGTTTTATAAAGAATATGTCCATTCTGATCTTTTATTTCTTTATAACCGTTATCAAGCAGCAGCCATATCTTTTCTGTTTCAGGCAACTGTTTACATGATTTTGAAAAAAGATAACCATCATGATGTTTTAAAGCTTCATAGATATTTCTTGCACAGTTAAGACCTTTATCAGCAACCTGAACAATCCTGCCATTGATTTCATTCTGCTTTTTTAATTCATCAATGACCTGTCTTATCTGAGGTTTTTCGCTTTCGTTACCAGGAAACAGCTTAAGACCAACAGGAATTTGCCTGGCATCAAGAAGCAGACCTAAGCCAAGAAGAGGTTCTTTTCTGTTTTCTTTAGAAGGACCTTTTTTGCGTATATCATCTTCTTTATCAATTTCAAAGTAAAAATTCGTACAGTCAAAATAACCGACAGACGGATGAAGACCGTATTTTTCATTCGTAAGCTTTGAAAAGATTTCCACGATCTTTTCGTAGTTATCGCCAAAATAACTTAATCCTTCAAGAAGCTGATCGTAAGAAAAGCAGCAGGGACTTTCAAGATAAGGGATCACCTCAAAATAGGTTTTATATTTGCTGCAGGGTTTTAATATACGTGCATAAATAAGAGCTGATAAAACATCAAAAAGCTTAAAATGATAAGAACGTGTCAAATCATAGATATTAAAGATAGGTTCCACATCCAGCTTCGACAGGATACTTTTTACTAAAAAGTGTCCAGCATATTTATAAGGAGCAGTATCACTGATTTCTAATGCGTCTTTTTGACGGGCTTCATAATTTAATGTCCTTACTTTATCTTCAAGATAAGCAACGGGGTCACTGATGCCCTGATCAATAAGAGCCTGTCCGGTACCAAAAGATTCATAGGTTGAATGAACAGTCTGTTTTCTTTCACTGTCATAATAACTATTAACAATAGAAAGATAGAGTTTATCTTTTTTTCTGTTTTTCTTTAAAAAGTAAGCCATAAATAATCACCTCAAATACACTCACCATACTCACCATAAATATTATAACATAAAAGAAAATAAAAAAATAATAAAAAAAAGAGAAAACACTGATAAAATCAATATTTTCTCTATATCACTACCTTATAAACTTCCAAACTTTCATGGTGAGAACTTCTAAAGACGGGTCTAATTTTTGATTTTTAGTTAAATACATCGATACTAGAGATATCTCATCTTCTGGGAATTCGATATTGAATTGCTTTGAAAGGCGATTACATAATTCTTTTGCACAAGTATAGCTATCTTCTTGTTTATATGAAGCAATTTGTCCATTGCTTAAAGGTATATAACTATCAGATTGTAATCTGATAATAGCAATACTTAAATGAACAGCTAAATTTTTTATTGAATTAGTAGAAAGTGTCAATTTAAGATCATCTATAGTATTTTTTATAATATTTGAAATGATTGTTTGAATTTGTTCAAAATCAATATTTGTATTGGATGTTGAAGTCATTTTTATTCCTCCTGATAACTTAGCTATAACTATATAATATTTTTTGAAAAAAATCTACTATTAAATTTATTTATTTTTTTAAAAAGTTAGGTTAATTGGCAATAATATTTAAAATTATGATGCAATAAAATCTTTTTTGTAAGCGTTAATCAGGTATCGATTTTAATGCTTGCTA
>JAGZRP010000235.1 GCA_018381595.1 Bacillota bacterium | reverse complement strand
ATTTCACCCTGTTGTTTATCAACTTTAACTTGTGTATTTCTTAATGCTTCTTGTAGTCCAATATCCTGTTTTGTTCTTATTTCTTGTTCAGTTAATGATGGACTTGAGATTACACTTGTGAATGATCCATCATAAGTAAATTGGTGTTTCAATACATAAGTATCAAAACAATTAGTTTCACTTGTGTAAATTCTTATTTTATCTCCAAGTTTTAAAAATGGCTTCCCATAATAAGTAGTAAGTTTGCAATCAACGTAAGTCATTCCATTTACTCTATTCCAAATTGCATTAATTGCCTGTTGTCTTAGCTCCGCATTATATAAAACATAATCTTCACTAATTGTAATGGAATGCTCTCCATGTAAAGCAATACTTTCTTCGTCCTTAATAGAAACATTTTCATCATCTATTTGACTATTCTTAATGATTAAACTGTTAATTGGACCACATACAATTTTTCCGCCCTCTACATTTGCATAATCATTCATATGAAAAATGTAATCAGGTTCTTCACTCTGACTTAGCCAACATAAATCAATTTGATTTGTCTTGTTGTCAATATCAATAAATGAACTTGCAATTTTTGCTACTGTCTGTAAAACTGTTCTATTTTTTTCTCCATTTGTAAATGGATTATCCTTAATTGGTATTGTACTGTTTATAAAAGTCGTAGTAGCAGGAATTAATCCAAGTTGATTACAAACATCAATATATAAATCAGATACTGTCTTATTTTTAGCTGAATAATCAATATTGCATATATACTTACTATCTAGGTTTGTATATAAACTGTCATATGCAGTTATTTGGCTCATATTTGCTGTTATTTCATCTTTTGGACGTTCGACAATGTATTTGCCCATATTGATGTATTCTGTCGTTGTATCACTGTATCTCACGCCAATTTGAGCGTCTATATTTTTATCAATCAAATCAACATCATCTGGTACTGCTATAAACTGTCCTTTCAAACATTTTGCATATACAGAACCAATAATATTACCGTCTACATAACAACCACTATCAATATCAAAACTTTGTAGATTATCACTATTAGTTATTTCATTACTGCCAACAATTATTTTGCCTAATCGGTTTTTATTAGCCCTTTTCTTACATTCATTTATAAAATTTGTATTTGCCATGCTATCACCTACAGTTCTATAACTGCTTGTGAGGCAGGATTATATAGTTCGACAATTCCATCTGATGTCATATATGGGAGCATTGCTTGAGCAACTCTATCTCCACGATAACAATGTATTGTTTGCCATTGTTTTGTAAAAGGGTTTTTAAAATCAACAGTTAAAGTCGGGGCTTTGATAATTTCAGCATAAAATTCTACTTGCTCATCTTCTGTTAGCGGTCTACTTACCAAATCAATTCGCCATTTAGTATTGATAACATTAAGTACCATTGTTCCATCTGCATTGGTTGTATCACGACCACTATTTTTTGATACATCATACCACGATATTTTTGTTTGATTAGACAAATATTTTGATATATCTACACCGTTTAATTTAACTTTTGATACAGTTAAAACTGGACCTGCTAGTACATAACGATATCCATTACTGGTAAATTCTTTTATCATGATTTCACCGTCTTTCGATTTTCCCTTCGAAAGAAAGTGCTACACTTTTATATTTTTATTTGGTATAATTTGGATAATAAGGAAGAAGGAATGACTATATGAAAGTAAAAATATCAAGAAGTCAGAAAATATGGCTTATACTCGCTATATCATTTTGGGTTATAGTATGTATTATAGGTATAGTAAATCCCGAAAATAAAGATTATAAAACAGATGATATACAAAGTAACCAACAAAGGGAAAATAAGCCTATGCAAGAAGACAATAAAAATGAAAAAACTAATATAGAAACCCAACAAAATCCTGTTATAAATACATCTAATTATGATATTGAAATTTCTACTAAGGAAATGTCTGAAATATACTACAACAATGAATTAAATGGAAATAAGCAATTTTTTGGAAAAAGAATTAAAACCCAAGTAATATTTGATGAAACAAGTAATGGAAGTTTAAGTGGATTAATAGCTTATTTTAAAGGAATTGATTCTATTTACAATATTCACTGCACAAGTTTTACAGAAGAAACAAAAAGCGATTTAAGTACCTTGAATAGAAACGAAATGGTTAATGTTATTGGTGAAGTTGATGAATTAATCGGTTCATCAATAAAATTTAAAGATTGCAAAATTTATAAATAATCTTTTAATACGTTGGAATTGCCCACGGAAAATTTCCAGTTTGCTTTATTCTTTGTTCCACTCTGTCTATTACTGTCCCTTCATCTGTATGGACATGAACATCTATTTCTGATGATTGTCCATTACAATATTGACTCATAGCTTCTGCAACACCACTAACAACTATTCTTTGAATCATAGAGAAATCATTATTTAAATCAGAAGTATTTGATTGAATTTGATAATTTAATGGTAAATCAAAATCGCCCCTTGCAAATGTTCTACTAACCTCTCCAACCATTTCTTGAGCCGTTATTTTTATTTTAGGGATTTCTTTTTTCATACCTACAATAATTCCATCAGTTGT
>JAGZRP010000234.1 GCA_018381595.1 Bacillota bacterium | reverse complement strand
AATAAAAAGTTGAAAAGGTATATACTACTTCTCAACTTCTCTTGATTTATATTCTAACAAAAAAATGTTTTTTGTCAATAATAACCAGCTGAATTTTTCATGAATTTGAATATTATTCCCTACTCTATCCATAATAGTAATGGGTGATGAAAATGAGTAAGAAAAATCAACAAGCTAGCAATTGTTCAAATAGCCAAAAAGCTAACAACAACAGCACTAACAAGATGAATAAGAACAACCAAGCTAATGGTAAAATGAACAAAAACAGCCAAGCAAGTAATGAATCAAACATCGGTTTTGATGATGACGAATCTGATTCGTTTAAACTTATATAATATAAGATATAAAAAGAAATCTATATTACAATAGACTTCTTTTTATTTTTTTAGTATTTTTATGAAAATAAAATATGACTTCCCAACATAAATGCAATACCAATCAAAAAGAAACATAGTGTTTTTTTCGTATTCTGATAGTTCAGTGAAGTTGGTAATAATTCATAAACAGAAATATGGGTCATGATCCCGGCTATGATAGCATATAAAATTCCCATAATACCTGGTGTGATAAATGGGCTTAAAAAGAGTGCAGCTAAAATAGCACCTAGTGGTTCAGATAATCCTGATATTAATGTATATCCAAACGCTTTAAAACGACTTCTTGTAGCATAATAAATAGGTACTGATATAGAAATACCTTCTGGTATATTATGAAGTGCAATAGCACTGGTTAAAGCAATTCCTAGACGCATATCATTGGTTGAAGTAAGATAAGTAGCAATTCCCTCTGGAATATTGTGAAGAATAATTGCTAACATAGAAATCAGCCCTACTCTTTTTAAATGATTGTTGTTTTCATCAGGCATTTTCTTATCAATAAACATAGAAATTAAAATTCCTACAACATAAAAAATCAGCATAATTAATAAAGCAGGAAATCCATAAAAAACTTCTTTGAGTGAAAGAAAACTTTCCGGTAATAAATCACTAAAAGAAACAGTTAACATAACCCCTGCTGCAAAGCTCAAAGATGCGATCAATATATTATTTTCGTTTTTCACTTTTACAAAAATAAAGATTGTCCCTATTAATGTAGACAAACCTGCAAAAGTAGTCATTAGAAATGCTGTATTCATAGTATCACCTGTTATCAAAGTATATGAAAAAAATGTTTTAAATAGAATAAACGTTTTTATTTTTTCATCAATTTTAACTGTTCTTTTTCTTCTTTTGCTATTTGTCTAGAATCACATATTTTTGAAATTGCCTTGTTATAGGTCCAATTATCGATTTGAGTGTCCTTTAAGAACCCTTTTGTCTTTTCTGGATACTTGATATAGCAAATAGATATTAACCAGCTATGAGCCATTTTAACATAATATTCGTCTGAATAGTCATGGTTACAAAGTTCTAAAACACGTTCTATATAGTCATCATTAATATAATGGTCTAATAGTAAAACCAATCCCATTCGAATGGAATAAGTATCTTTCTTTTTTAATAAAGATAAGATATATTCATAGCCTTCTTTTTGATGTTTCTTAAATTGTGTTAAGGAGGAACAAGCAGAATCGTTTACAGCCCAATTATCAATATAAGGAATCAACTGATTAATTTTTATTGTCAGCTCTTGAAATGTGATAGAAAGATATCCCAACATATATGCATAAATTATCAATTCTTCATGTGATTGATAATTTTGATAAGAAAGAAAATCACTGGCTCCCTCTTTTGCAAGTTCTTTTGCTTTTTTCTTTAAAATTGGAGCTCGTACGCCATACATTGGATAATTGGTTTGAATAATCCTTTGATTGAAATCACGATAAGCAATGTCTTGATTTTTATCTAAAAACTCTAAAATTTCTTTCTTATAATTCATTTAAAAAACTACTTCCCTCTTCATTCGTAACACCATTAAAATTATCGACAATTGTTTTTCCTAAATCAGCAAATGATTCTCTACTTGGTATTCTTTTTCCAGTTTTTATTTGATTTGAATAAATAAGAAGAGGAACAGTTTCTCTTGTATGATCGGTTCCAGTCCAAGTAGGGTCATTTCCATGGTCAGCTGTAAGAATTAGCAAATCATCATCGTTTAAATGACTCAATAAGTCTGGAATTTTTTCGTCCAATTCTTTTAATGCCTTTGCATATCCTTCTACATTACGACGATGTCCGTATTTTGAATCAAAATCATTTAAATTTGCAAAGCAAAGTCCATGAAACTTCTCTTGCATGGTATCTATTACTTTTTGAATTCCATCTAAATTATCTTTTGTTTTGATACTTTTTGTAATTCCACGACGATTAAAAATATCGCTAATTTTGCCAATGGAAATCACGTCGAGTCCCATACGTTTTAATTCATCTAAATCTGTTTTAGAAACAGGGTCTAATGCATAATCATGGCGATTCGAAGTTCTTGTGAAATTTCCTGGTGTTCCAACATATGGTCTTGCGATAATACGCCCTACTAGATATTTAGGATCTTTCGTAAGTTCACGGGCAATTTCACAAATTTGATATAATTCTTTCAATGGAATAATTTCTTCGTGTGCTGCAATTTGTAACACACTATCTGCAGAGGTAT
>JAGZRP010000233.1 GCA_018381595.1 Bacillota bacterium | reverse complement strand
AGAGTTGTTTTATTCTGATAATCACAAAAAGATTTTTGAAGTCATGAGTGATTTATTAGAAAGACAAACACCAATTGACTTTACAACAGTGTGTGCAGAATTAGATAAACATAAGTGGTTAAAGCAGGTTGGAGATGTTGAGTACTTAAGTGAACTTACAAACATTGTACCAAGTGCAGCAAATGTCGATAATTACATGCAGATTGTGGAAGAAGCAGCAATTTTAAGGAGATTGATCGAAGAATCTACAGAAATTGCCAATGATTGCTTTGGGGCAACTGGAGATATTAGTGAATTATTGGATAATGCAGAAAAGAAAATTTTAAACGTTGTAAAAACAAGAAAAGGAACTGAATTTCGTTCTTTAACAGATGTATTATCTAAAACACAATTAGATTTAGAAACTTTATCTAAAAATAAAGGAGAAATTACAGGGTTATCTACTGGATTTTATGATTTAGATAAAATCACATCTGGATTTCATGAAAATGAATTGATTATTCTAGCAGCACGTCCGGCAATGGGAAAAACTGCGTTTGCATTAAACTTAGCAATGAATTTTGCGAATAATACAAATAAAGCAATTGCTATTTTTAACCTAGAAATGGGTGCTGAACAATTAGCTATGCGTATGATAGCAAGTGCAGGACAAATCGATAGTCGTAAATTAAGAACAGGAAAATTAGAACATCAAGATTGGAAACGAGTAAACGAAGCAATGAGTCGTTTATCTGGTAAAAATATTTTTATTGATGATACACCAGGATTATCAATTAGCGATATTCGTGCAAAATGTCGCAGATTATCTGCCAGCGAACAAGGGATTGGAGCAGTTATTATTGACTACTTGCAGTTAATTAGTGGAAGTAGTAAGTATGCAGGGCAACGTCAACAAGAAGTATCAGAAATTTCACGTTCATTGAAAACAATGGCAATGGAATTAAATATTCCAGTCATTGCACTTGCCCAACTTTCTCGTAGTGTAGAAGGTCGTGATGATAAAAGACCTATCTTAAGTGATTTAAGAGAATCAGGTTCTATCGAGCAAGATGCGGATTTAGTAGCATTTCTCTATCGTGATGACTATTATAATAAAGAAAATGCCATTGATGAAAATACAAGTCGTAGTGAACTTTTAATTCGTAAAAACCGTAGTGGTCCAACGGCAACTGTTGATTTAATATTCAAACTACAAACCTCTACATTTTTGAATTTTATTAACAGAGAAGAATAGGTGATTTCTATGAAGAAATTTGGAGCAATTTCAATCATTTTACTTTTAAGCGTTAGTATTTTCTTTTTAGGATTCCAAAAAAAAGAAAATATGACACCAACTAATGTATATCAAGTATATTTAGATTCAAAGGTAATTGGTACAATTCAGTCTAAAGAAGAATTAGAAAATTATATTGATAAGCAAGGAAGTTATATTAAAAGAAAATATGAAACAGACAAAGTATATGCCCCAAATGGATTAGAAATCAAAAAAATGACGACTTATCATACGAAAACAGACAAAATTGAAGATATTTACGATAAAATCAATCAAGTTCATCCATTTACAATTAAGGGTTATCAATTCACAATCAAGGATGAGAAAGATAGTACAAAACATAAAAAAATATTTGTTATGGATAAAAATATTGTAAAAGAAGCGCTCAACGAAACAGTAGAAACTTTTGTTGGAAAAGAACGTTATCAAAGTTATTTATCCAAAACACAAACGCCAATTACAACAACAGGTCGTGTGATCGAAAATATCTACTTTAAAGAAGATATGACGATAAAAGAAATGAATATTCCAGTGACAGAAAAAATATATAAGACAGAAACTGAACTTGCAACTTATTTATTATTTGGAAATCATATAAATCCATCTGATTATATCGTTCAGGTAGGAGATACGATTTCTAAAGTAGCATTTAATAATCAGATTAGTGTGAATGAATTTCTAATTTCGAATCCAGAATTTACGAGTGAAAATAACTTGTTATTCCCAGGACAGGTTGTTAAAATAGGAGTTACAGACCCTCAAATTAGAGTAGTAATGGAAGAACATGTTGTACAAGATATTGTTAGTAAATATCGTACAGAAGAAAAAAATGATCCAACGAAATTAGTTGGAGAAGATACCATTGTTCAAAAAGGGGAAGATGGTTTAGAACGAGTAACAGAAAAGGTTCAAACCATGAATGGGGACATTATTTATGTAGACCCTAAGGGAAAAGAAGTTTTAAAAGATACGATTACGGAAATCGTATCACATGGTACAAAACAAAATCCTGTATATGGAGGAGCCCCAGCAATTGTCTCTGGTTCTTGGGGATGGCCAACCAATAGTGGATATACCATTTCTAGTGGGTTTGTATACCGTATTAATCCAGTCACTGGAGGACGTGAACTTCATACTGGAATTGATATTACAGGAACTGGTTACGGTTCTCCTGTATATGCTGGAAATAGTGGAGTAGTAACTGTATCTAGTTACCGTTACGATAATGGTAATTATATAACAATTAACCATAATAACGGATATTATACGATTTATGCTCATTTATCAAAGAGTTTAGTAAGTGCTGGTCTAACAGTAACAA
>JAGZRP010000232.1 GCA_018381595.1 Bacillota bacterium | reverse complement strand
ATAAATAAGATTAAAAATTATATTCACTTCCAGTGTGTACCTTTTACCAGTCTGTAAAGTTTATATCCAACATAAGAAGAAAAAACATACATTTTTACATACATTTTTATCCGTTTAGTATGTCTTTTTTCTATTGAAATATAATCTTTAAATACTTTTTTTCTGATTGGATTTAATTCATTATACATTTTTTTCGAATCTGGAAAAGAAGCTAATGTTGTCATAACTGATCTACCAACTACTGCTCCCAATTCCCGAATTTTATACTGATCATAAAAATCTAATAAGTCATATGTTACAAAAATGGCGTCCGAAAAGAATTTTTCCGGGTGATTACTCATAATAGACCCAGAGCGTTTCCTATATTTATACAATCTTAGGGAAATAACAACAATGTTTTTACTAAAGTAAAAAACTTTCGGCGTAAAATTGTTATCTTCAAATTTTTTTCCAACAGAAAATAGTAAATCGTGTTTTTCAATCACAGAGCGTTTTGTTACAAATGACCATGCAGTTGTTGGTATCTCACCTTTCGACAATGCAGTTAATATTTGCTCACTTGTACACAAATCTTTTTGACGATAAATACTTCCATGCCCATAATTACTGTCCAAAGCATTTCCAAATTCATCAATGCTACTATAATCAAAGATAAGTGTATCCGGTTGACTGTATTTATAGCAACTAGTCAAAATTGTCTCCACAAAATTGATTTCTATTTCATCATCTGAATCCAAAAAAAAGATATATTCTCCAGTTGCATTAAGTATACCGATATTCCTGGCTGAAGATAAACCCTGATTAACTTGTTGTAACAACTTGAACGAAAATTCTTGTTCACTGCCTGCCATTATTTCTTTCAAAATTTGCTTGCTTTCATCAGTTGATCCGTGATCAATAAATATAACCTCAAAATTCTTGTTCGTTTGTTTCACTAAAGAATTTACTAAACTACCAATATACTTCTCAACATTGTATATTGGAACAATAATAGATAAAAAAACATTTTTTTTCATTCTATTCTCCCTAAAATTTTAAATTGATTATAATTAGCTATTTTATTGAATTGACTGTCGCTCACTTCATTAACTGTTGTTCTATTTTCTAGCGGCATCTTCTTTTTTGCTTGCATTAGATACCATTGATATTCAACATCTAGATGTCCAATATCGATAACTTGAAATCCATTATCGGCTAAATCGTAAGACAGAACCGTTGCTGTGGGGCCAATGGCTAATAGTATTATCAAGTTTTTTATCGTAGATCTTAATAGTCTCTCTAGTCAATTCTAAAATTTGTTCGTATTTCGAAAATGCATTCTTACTAGGAACTATGATTTTAGAAACCTCTGCAGCAGTGCCCAAAAGATCGTTGTCATAGCCAAAATTAGTCTTTTCACCCTCAACTATTAAATCTGTATTATTGTACCATCTCTTTGCTCATAAATCAATAATTCGGAATATTTTTATCTAGGTCTGAACTGATTAGGCAACTTTTATTTTTGGATTGGCAAGACTGATTCTTTCGTTGTTGAACCAATGAATATACTTGGACACATCTAAAATTAGATGTGCAATCGATGGAAACCGGAATTGATAAATCATTTCACGCTTTAATAGGGAGTGAAAACTTTCAATTTTGGCATTATCATATGGATGTCCTAGTTTTGAATACGAATGATCAATTTTATGTCGCTTTAACAAATTTTCAAAGCCAAAACTAGTGAACTGACTGCCCATATCAGTGTGTAAATAATTTGGTTTTTTATCAGTTACAGCGATCTTTGTAGTGTTGTAACTACCAATTTGGTATCCATCGTGGCACTGATTTGATGGGCTAATATCTTACGCGTTTGTAAATCTAAAACTGACGCTAAATAGACCCACTGATCATTACTCAACTTTAAATAAGTGATGTCCATGCTCCAAGCATTGGCTTCGGGTAAATGCCTGATTAAGTTGGGACGTTGACGATAATCAACAGTTGTCGTTGGTTTGTTAAATCGACGAGTCATGACAGAGTATATGCCAGCTTCTCGCATTAAACGACGAACTTGGTTAGTTCCATAATGCAAATTCAGATCAGCTAATGCTAATCGCAGACGTGGCGCGCCATAAGCTTTATAGTTATTTTGCCAAATTTCACGCAACAAAGCTTTTAAAATCGTGTCTTCTCGTTGTCGTTGGCTCTCAGTATAGTGAACCCAATCAAAGTAGGTACTTTTGGGTATTTTGAGTAGGCGAAGCACCATCATCAGTTTAAAGTGCTGTTTTAGCAATGATTGGACAATAGGAAAATGGGTCTTACGTGTTACTTGCGATGTTCGCCCAGCAAAACGGCCGCAATTTTTAAAATTTCGTTTTATTCTTTAAGTCTTGCGACTTCTTTCTGCATTGCGTTAAATTGGGGAACGAGTCACTGTCTTACCAGTAACGTCCGTCCCAATTGATTTGGGCTTTCTTCACCCAACCCGTGAAGGTTTGTACAACCAAAAGGTATTCATTGGCTAGAGAATTAGCAGAACGTCCTTCGTTATACAAGGCAACAATTGATGGCTCTATAATTTCTGTAGTGGGTAAATCCTCTATGGAGATTATGGAG
>JAGZRP010000231.1 GCA_018381595.1 Bacillota bacterium | reverse complement strand
TTTTCTCATCTAAACGTTCTATCATTGAATTATGTATCTCTTTTGCTAACTGTATATATTTCTTATCATAATATTTAAAATCACTTTTATTATGACGTGAAAGTGAAGCAATATGATATAAAAATTCCAATGCTTTAATGCGAAAATATTCAATTTTTTCCTTATCTTTTGCACTATAAATTTCTGAGAACAAATGTTTTAAATCAGAACTGGGCTGACTTAAATACCCCTTTTCGTCTAATGCTAATTTATCACTCAAATGATCAATATCTATATTAAACATTTTTAAAATATTTTTTGTATTTTGGTTAATTGCATGTTTATCAATAACTAAGCTAAAAGCATAACATTTTTTTAGAGGAAATGAGAATGAAATCGGTAAATATTTTGTTCCCATAATACTGAAATATCCCTCTGATAAATAAAAAATCTGATGATTAGAAAATTCACATTCATATCTTCCAGTATGACAATGTACAATAGATATTATATCTGGATTGAATTTTTGAGAGGGCATGACTTCTTCTGTATCAAAATCTAAAAAACAGCATGAAATTCCGTCAAACAGATTATAATTTGATATAATTCCTTTTCCTTTGCATCCATAATCTATAACACAGTAATCTTTGTTATCTCTTATAACCTTTGCTCTTTTTCCATACCATGATTGATTGAATCTAGTTTGCATTTACATATAACCTCACAAGTTAGTTTGTTCTAACTGAATATTATCATATAATCTATATAAGAACAATAAAATCATATTAGATACGAGACGAAATCTTTCACTATAATAAACAAAAAATAATTAGGCTTATTTTTATTTAGACATATATTTTTTTAATCGAATTATATCAGATAAAACCTTGTTATTATCAATCTGCCATTTAGAACTCTCATTTCGTAAATCAAGCATATGACGATAGAGTCCATTTTGCTTATATAATTGTTCTGGACTTCCTTCTTCTTTCACTTTTCCATCTTCTAAAACAATAATTTTATCTGCAGATTGAACAGTTCGCATACGATGAGCAATGACCAAGACTGTTTTGTTGGCTAATAGTGTAGATAAAGCTTCCTGAACTTTGGTTTCATTTTCAACATCAAGGCTAGCTGTTGCCTCATCTAACAAAACGATTGGAGCATCTTTCAAAAGCGCTCTGGCAATGGAAATTCTTTGTCTCTCACCACCTGATAGTTTTGCACCATTTTCACCAATCAGTGTGTCATAGCCATTAAGAAGTTTCTGCACAAATTCATCACAATTTGCCGCTTTTGCAGCTTGATATACTTCTTCGTCCGTTGCGTTTCTTTTTCCCAGACGAATATTTTCTTTAATGCTGTCATCAAATAAAACAACATCTTGAAACACCATTGAATAATCTCTCAATAAAATTTCAGGATCAACAGTATTAATATCAATTCCTCCTACTGTTATAGTTCCTTTATTAACATCCCAAAGACGTGCAGCTAATTTAGCACAGGTACTCTTGCCAGAACCAGAAGGTCCAACTAAGGCTGTTACTTCTCCTTCCTTGGCTATAAAACTGACATCCTTTAAAACATCATGGTCATCATAAGCAAATGAAACATGATGAAATTCAATATCATGTCCTTTTGGTTCAAAGGTTTCTTTTCCTGATGCAACAGGTGTATCATAAATTTCCATCATACGATTCGCTGATACCTGTGATACAAACATCTCTGCAATTAATGCTAAACTTTGGTCAAATGGTGCATAAATTCTTGTAATAACCAACAAAAACATAAACAGTATCATGAAGTCAACTTGCCCTTGAACAATCAAATGTGCTCCAACCAAAATTGTCGTTGCTACACCTAAACGCATGATAACACTTGCAGTATTCACAAATATACCCGCCACAAGTTCTCCTTTTACCATTACCTTTTCATGCTCATCAATTTTTTGATATAGACCTCGAAGATAAGTCTTTTCTTGATTTGTAGCTCTAATTTCTCTAACATTTTCTAATGTTTCCTGGATTCCATCAGATACCTTAATTGCAGCTTGTTTAAGTTTTTCAGAGGCTTTTGAAGTCCATTTGCGTGAACCAAACAAAAGTCCAAATGCGACAGGTACACCCCAAAGACAGGCTATCGCTAAACGCCAATCATAAATAAATAGGAAAACAGCAATAATACCAGTTGAAATATAAGATCCATACAAATAACCTAAAACATGTGACCAGACATGTTCCATACGATTGACATCTCCCATGATTGTTTCTGTTAAATCAGCAATATCCTTTTTATTAAAATATCCTAAAGGTAATTGACGAAGTTTTTCAGCCAATGCAATTCTAGTAACTTTTACTTCCCCATAAACAAGTCCATAAGTGGCTGTATACTGTTGAAGATGCGTTATAAATGATAAGAATACAAATGCAACTAATAAAATTAAAATCGTTATTATATTCATTTCTGTTTGATTACCAATAAAAACTGCCATCAAATCTTTCATCAGTAAATACAATACACTGACACCACCCATAACAACAATATTTACTATAACTGTCCAAAATGTTCCCTTTTTGACATTCTGAACCCCTTTCTCTGTTAAGGCATATTTTCGCTTAAAATTTTTTCC
>JAGZRP010000230.1 GCA_018381595.1 Bacillota bacterium | reverse complement strand
TTAACATTACAGTTCCTGTATATACTTCTAATACTGCAGCTTCTCTCTTTGTCATTGAAAAATCTTCTCCTTTAAATAGTGTCTGTTAGTTAGTTTTATCCATTTTAGGATTATCATAAATTTTGACTAACAAGATATGCTAATATCTGAATTTTATGTCCATATGTTTTCTTTCGCATTGTAACAATGTACTTTTTTATTGCTGTCAATTTTTTTCAAATCAGAATCAAAGGTGTAAAATTCTATATGTTCTTTTAAACAGTAATCATAATATAAACAATCATTAATGTCAGCCAGATCCAAACGTTGAATTAAAGGTTCTATTTCATAATTTCCTATATTTTGTAATGTGGCAAAATGATGGACATCATGTATGACAGTTTCGCATAATCTTTTTGTATTTTGAAACTCCTGCAGTTTGCGGAAGTCCTTTAAATTTCCAATCCCTGAGAGCTGTTTGTCTTTTCGTTCTTTGCTGACACTTTTCATCATGACTTTTTCAATGGCAGAAACTAATTCAATCAACTGTTCTTTGCAGGTTACAATTGTTTGATTGTTCACAATGATGTTTTCTAACAACTCCGATGCAGCTTTTGCCTGCTGAATCTCATGGGATTTTATCGGTGTTCTTACTCCGAGTAATTCTATCCATATACAAGTGTCTAAGAAAATCATTCGTCTAAGTCCTCTCTTTTCATCAATGCACCATCTTTTACCAGTTTGATTTTTTGAATGATTGAGTCATTCGCATTTTTTATTCCGATATATTGCATAACATCATTCCCGCGTTCTAATATTAAATCACCGATAATCGGATTCAAAAATGCAGTAATTACATAATCAACACCAGTAAAGTCTAAAATTACTTTTGCCCCGTGATCTAAATGTTCGGAAATATCCTTTTGGCATTTTTTGCCATCTTTATAGGATACTGCAGTATCACCATCTATATAGGTCTTTATCTTTACTAAAATAGCTTTCATTTTTATATTCCTCCTAAATTTGATCCAAATCCATGCTCATAAATTCTTTCCGATCTTCATCATATAAAAAAGCCCTTGAGGTATCAAACAACGGGATTTTCATAGAAATAGATGTGCCGCCTAGCGTTCCTTTTGCATATAATATGTTTTGTTTTGACCCTTTTAATGCAAAAATTACGTTTCCAGAAAAAATAAGAAGTTCTCCATTTGCGTTACTCACATAGTTTACCAGTGTAGGTAGCCCATAACCACCGGAGCCTAAACGTGTTGTATTTCCGATACCCATAGCCCAGCGAATACTTTCCGTTGCTTCAATCTTTTGCCCGTATTTTTCCTGATAGTATTTTTGTACGTTATGAACAATAGTCTTTCCGTAATCAGTTACATTTATAATCAGATAGACATCGTCATTATGCCATTCTATGTCATACATAAAAAATACCTTATTTTCGCTGCTGTGATTGAATGCATTAGAAAAAATCTCTCCGATGGTTGTGATTAAAAATTCTTTTGCATTCTCAAACATAAGATTATGGCTGCCGATAAATTCACCTAATATATGGACAGTTTGGCTGACCGCTTTATCATCCCGAATACAGTAACACTGTTGTGTTTGACTGAGGGAGTCCCTAGTAATGTCAATTTTTTTAAATTGTTTTCCATCTGAATGCGATACTGTTTCGTGGAAAATTTCAAGCAAATTGTTTTTTGTAAAAACAGTTTTTGTCTGGGCAAGGAACAGTAAGGTATTCAATAAATATGCGGTACACATCTTATTATAATTGATCGGATTAGCACCGCAATCGATCAATATTTTTTCGCAGCCACTTTTTTCTACTTGTTCTAGTAACTCTGTTATATTATTCAGAAAAGCAAAGTTGTATTGTATTTTGGAAGGAATTTTTACAAATAGGCTGTTCTCTTTCGGTTTTTTATCATATAAAAACATGTTGTCCCCCCTCCCTATACTTTCAATTATTGTATCACATTTATTGCTTTTATGGGAAAAATATTAAAAATTTACTCAAATAGCTTTTATAAAACAGAATATATGTCTTTTATGTCGGGAATAAAATGTCATGCTGAGAATAGATGTAAAAATTATAGTTTTGTTATTGATAGAAGATATGAAAAAAATTAGAACTTCAAGTGTTTGGAAAAAAGTGTGGAAATTTTGTGATTTTTCGATATTTTTCTTTAAGAAGTGGCTTTCCTTTATGAAAGGGAGAAGCCATTTTTTAATTACCGCAGTCTGCAGAAGGGAGGTGATCCGAATGGAATTATCTCCTAAACAAAAACAGCAGGTACAAATGAAGTTTGACAGCTATTGCAAAAAGACCATCAAAGGGGAAGTAAAGCATTACTGGCGTGAGTTGACAAGACAGAAATCGAAAGAAAGTCTGTTTTCGGAATTGACCAGGCAAGAATTGGAACAACTGTACTCGATGGATGACTATTGCTTTGACCGAAGTTATTTTCAGGTCATGGGAAAAGCGGTAGAGGTCAATGATCTACAGATTGCAGAAGCATTTCAAAAACTGTCGGAAAAGAAACGGGAAATATTGTTGATGCTGTATTTTTTAGATATGACAGAGAATGAAATCGCATCCTATCTGCATTTGGTACAGA
>JAGZRP010000229.1 GCA_018381595.1 Bacillota bacterium | reverse complement strand
GCTTTATCCAAATTAAATCCCCCCGAATACAACTCTTTTGTATCAATTATAATTTATTGTATCTCTTTGTTTTGATAAATTCTATATTTTTACTTAAAATAATTTTTTCTTGATAGCTCAATTAATTGATCATTTTTGGATCAGGGGTAAGATGATGTAATATTGTATAAATGGATAAGATTAACAGATTACAATAATTTCTTATTTTCAATGATTTTGTAGGACAGGATTAAATCTTTATGAAGTGATATAACTACTTACAAAATTTATATTATATTTTTTATAAAAAATGGAATAAAAAATTTTTTATTAATTATGGTGTATTAAATTTGATTTATCATAATATACTTGTTAAAATTCTAAGCGTTAAATGAGTTTAGCGTTAAAGAATTGCTTTTTTTTTGAGATATTTAGGAAAAAGCAACATCTTAAAATAAAGGTTTTTTGTAAAATAACCATCTTAAATTTTTTATTTACTAATTTTCTAAAAATAAAGAAATTTAGCGTAATATCGGTTATAATTTAGAAATGTTTGGTGTAGTAATTAAGCATTTGATTTTAAATTTGATATTATATAAACAATAATTTTGTAGGAGGGAAAGTGTGTATGAAGGTAATTAAAAGAGA
Source organism: Bacillota bacterium (assembly GCA_018381595.1). Classification (GTDB taxonomy): domain Bacteria; phylum Bacillota_I; class Bacilli_A; order RF39; family UBA660; genus UMGS2016. The sequence continues at coordinate 2,004 of JAGZRP010000229.1, read as the reverse complement.
TGGACAAAAAGTTGATTTTGATGCATCAAAAATTGAAAATGCAATCTTAAAAGCGATGAAATGTGGTAGCGGAATTGTTGATACCAAATGTGCTCATGATATTGCTGTTGAAATTGAAAAATGGCATGAGTTTGATGGAAATAATATTTCAATTTATCGTATTGAAGGACAAGTTTTTGAAAAGTTAATTGAAAAAGGACAAATTTTAACAGCTAAGGCATATGAAGGTTATCGTAAGGTAAGAGAATTTCAACGTGAAACTAATACAATCGATAATGAAATTTATGGAATTGTTAATCAAACTAATAAGGAAGCAATGGAAGAAAACTCTAATAAAGATGCTACTGTTTTAGCAACTCAAAGAGATTTGATTGCAGGTGAATTTTCTAGAGATTATTGTCGTAGATTGTTGTTGCCTCCAAAGATTGTTCAAGCTCATGATGATGGAATTATTCATTTTCATGATATGGATTATTATATTCAAAAGATGCATAATTGCGATTTAGTTAATTTAAAGGATATGTTTGCTAAAGGAACAGTAATTAATGATAAATTAATTGAAACACCTAAATCATTGCAAACAGCTTGTACAGTTGCAACACAAATTGTACAACAAGTTGCAAATGGTCAATATGGTGGACAAACGATTTCATTAGCTCATTTATCTCCATATGTAAGATTAAGCTATGAAAAGCATCAACGTAATGTTCGTCGAGAAGGTCAATTAGTAGGAATAGATTATACTCAAGAGCAAATTGATAAAATTGCTAATGCAAGATTAAAAGATGAAATTAAAGCAGGAATTCAAACAATTCAATATCAAATTAATACATTCTCTACTACAAATGGTCAAGCACCATTTTTATCAGTATTTATGTATTTAAGAGAAGAGCCTGAATATATTAAAGAAACAGCAATGTTAATTGAAGAAACATTAAGACAAAGATATGTTGGAATGAAAAATCCAGTTGGAGCATATGTAACACCAGCATTTCCTAAATTACTTTATGTATTAGATGATAATAATGTACCTCAAGATAGTGAATATCGTTATTTAACAGATTTAGCTGTAAAATGTGTTTCTAAACGAATGATGCCTGATTTTATTTCTGCTAAAATTATGAGAGAAAATTATGAAGGTGAAGTATTCCCATGTATGGGATGTCGTAGTTTCTTATCACCTTGGAAAGATGAAAATGGCGAATATAAGTGGTATGGTCGTTTTAATCAAGGGGTCGTAACATTAAATTTAGCTGATGCGGGATTATCTGCGAACCATAATCTTGAAGTTTTTTGGAAGATTTTAGATGAAAGACTTGAATTATGTAAAGAAGCATTGTTATTAAGACATGAAAGTTTAAAAGGAACAGTCGGTGATGTTAGTCCAATTCACTGGCGTTATGGAGCATTAGCTCGTTTAAAACCAGGTGAAACAATCGATAAGTTATTAGAAAATGGATATTCAACAATTTCTTTAGGTTATATTGGATTATATGAATGTGTTGTTGCTTTAATTGGTAGTACTCATACTTCTAAAGAAGGTAATGAACTAGCAACAAAGATCATGGAACGTTTAAGAGAAGCTTGTGATAGTTGGAAAAAAGAAACAGGACTTGGATTTGGTTTATATGGAACGCCAGCTGAATCAACTACATATACTTTTGCAAAAGCATTGAAAAAACGTTTTGGAATTGTAGAAGGAATTACAGATAAAGATTATTTAACTAATTCTTATCATGTTAATGTTAGAGAACATATTGATGCCTTTGATAAACTTGGAATAGAAGCAAAATTCCAAAAACTTTCATCAGGTGGAGCGATTAGTTATGTTGAAGTTACAAATATGTCTGAAAATTTAGATGCTCTTAGTGAATTGATTGATTATATGTATGAAACTATTCAATATGCAGAAATTAATACAAAATCTGATTATTGCCAAGAATGTGGTTATGATGGTGAAATTTTATTAGATGAAAATCGTGAATGGTATTGTCCAAATTGTGG
>JAGZRP010000228.1 GCA_018381595.1 Bacillota bacterium | reverse complement strand
TCTATGATATAGGTAATCAAACTACTTCCAATATTTAGAGAAGAAAAGAGCTCTTCTAATTGAGCCTTTGTTTTCATTATTCTTCTCCTCTTAGCTTCTTTTCTTGATCGGCATTGATTAAAGCGGTTAGAATTTCATCCATGTCGCCTTCCATCACACGATCGAGTTGTTTTAAAGTATAGCCAATACGATGATCGGTAATACGATTTTGAGGATAATTATAAGTTCTTATTTTTTCAGAACGGTCACCAGTTCCAATTTTGGTACGACGTACTGCACCTTCTGCTTCTTCTTTTTTACGAAGTTCTTCTTCATATACTCTAGCACGAAGCATCTGTAAAGCTTTTTCACGGTTTTTAATCTGACTACGTTCATTTTGACAAGTCACTACAACTCCAGTTGGAATGTGAGTCATACGAACGGCACTATCGGTTGTATTAACGTGTTGCCCTCCAGCTCCACTAGAACGATACACATCGACTTTTAAATCAGATTCTTTAATTTCAATATCAACTTCATCTGCTTCTGGCATAACAAGTACTGTTGCAGTTGATGTATGAACTCTTCCTTGCGTTTCTGTTTGTGGAACACGTTGCACACGGTGTGCTCCACTTTCATATTTTAGTTTAGAATATGCTCCTTCTCCTTTTACGATAAACTGAATCAAAGAATATCCTCCAGCTTCTCCTGGGTATTCTTCTAACACTTCAACACGCCAACCAGATTTTTCTGCATATTTTGAATACATACGGTATAAATCTCCCGCAAAAATATTCGCTTCATCTCCACCAGCTGCTCCACGGATTTCAACAATAACGTTTTTGCTATCCATTGGATCTTTTGGTAAAAGAATCACTTCCATTTCTTTTTCTAATTCTGATTTTTCACTCTCTAACTGGTTTAGCTCTTCTCTAGCCATTTCGCCTAGTTCTTCATCGTGAAGCATTTCCTTTGCTTCACTGATTCCTTCTTCTAATTTTTTATATTTTTGAAAAGCCTCATAAGCATCTTTTAGTAATGCTTGCTCTTTGGTACGTTTCAAAGTTTCACTTACATTAGAAATAATTTCAGGACTCATTAACTCTTCATTTAGCTCTAGATAACGACTCTCAATCGCCATTAATCTCTCTATCATAGTCCCCCTCCTTTTATAAACATATATAAAGACCACTAAATTATACTATAAATTTTTAAAATCCGCAATAAATAAAAAGTGTTTATGCGAAATAAACACTTCTAATATATTCTTTTCCACCAGTTTCAGTGACTAGTTTCGGTTTTATCATATTTTCTCTATCAAATTCTTTTGCGTCTTGATATGTTTCTAACAACGTTTCACAAAGTGCTCGTTTTGGATTATCACTTGTATAGTATTGTACTCTTCCTTTTAGAGAAGACATAAACTTGTCAACTGTAATAAATTCAGTACGATTATGAATACGAGCTTGTTCAATATATTCTTCAATCAAAGCTGCGATCATTTCAATGGTATCCGTTCCCGTTCCATTTGGATTTACTTGCACTCCTAGTGATACTTTTTTCGTATCTTTATTTTCCCTGATTTCTTTTGTCACTCTAGAAATAAATGGATTTGGTTTTCTCATATTCAAGAAAATCAATGGTTGTTGGAAACAATAATTTTTTACGGTTTCAGCATCCTTTTCATTTTCTAAGAAAACTCGAATATTCGCATTCCCATAGTATGTACTTGCAATTCCATCTGCTTCTATTTTTTGTTCAAACAAGAAACTAGATAATAAGGTAACAATCGTATCACAACTATTTTTCCTTGCTGGAATGATAATCTCATATCGATGTAATTTACGATGTGGATTACTAGCATTATTTACAGCAAATGTCATATGTGGTGGAATACAAGCTCCTTTTACTAAATAATAAGAATCTTCCATTGGATTACGGTGACGTTTTTGTGGTGTTCGAAACTCTGTATTCTCATTCGTAAAAATAGGATATTCAATTTTTTCCATCGCATGTTCTAATTCAAAAGAATTTAATTTATTTAAAATGTCGCTCATTTTAACATCCTTATTTGGTTGTAATTCAATCTCTTTTCTGATGTTATCAAAAAAGCGTTTCATTTCTTGATATTGATTTTCATAATTACTATTCATATTAGTTCCCCCCAAATCTGAAATAGTGGATTATCATATCATAGATAATATATATTGTCAAGTCTGTGTCTATCTTTTTTAAGCTCTATCTTTTCCCTTCTTTTTTGTGTATAATATAATATGATTAGATAGTAGGATGAAGGTGTTTAGATGAGTAAGAAGAAGAAAAACAAAAAAGTAGATAATCTAGAACAATTAGAAGATGAAATGTTAGTCGATACGCTTTTTCAATCAATTACCAAAGATGAAATCAAAAAAGAGAAAGACAAATTAGAAAAAACACAGACAAAGGTATTTGAAAGAGAAATTGATCATCCAAAAACAATGGTAGATGAGTTGAAGAAGGAACAAGTCAAAAAAGAAGTTGAACGAGTTCGTATGGAAACAAAAAAACAAAAGAAAAAAGTAAATTTCTTAACCACCCTTTTACTATTCATTACCATGGTTTTAGAAATGTGTTATCTTGCATATAATGTAATTTATATGGCTGATGAGAAAAATCAATTATACTTAATC
>JAGZRP010000227.1 GCA_018381595.1 Bacillota bacterium | reverse complement strand
TAGAAATTACAATATGCTCATCGAAAACTTTTGTCAAATCAGTATCAACTTCTTCTGTCGTTATATTCCACCCTCTCGGTATATCAAACTGAAAAGTCGGACAAGTAATTGCATTCAATTCTCCATATCTTGTTATGTAAGTTTTCCCCTTTTCGCCCGTTCCTGTCCATTCTAAATCTGCTTTCCATTCATTGCTTGATTTCCATTCCTTTGTCCAAAATGGCTTTAGTTCTTTTTCAAAAAGTTCTTGCTCTGTTAATTTTTCATCAATAACTGGCACTTCTACAACTAATGTTCCATCAACTTTCGGTGCGATTGATAATTCTAATCTACCAGCATATCCTCCAATATCTGGTTTTGCACTTAATTTTGCTTCTCCTGTTATCTTTCCTTGAACCCCAATTCCCATATCTACACCTGTACAACCATATAACTTTGTAATCAAATGTAGCGAAACATCTGCTGTCCCTGTTCCAGTTATCTGCAAATTTGTATTCCACTGTACTCCACTTGTATCAGACTTATTTTCTTTAATTTCTGAAACTTTTCCTTTTCTACTATCATAAACAAAACCATACGCATTTTGAGAAGACGCATCAAACCCAATTCCCACAGAACCTTCCATTTCAGCTCCTGCTCCCAACACAGTTTCTATTTCATTTGTTAAGACAATAGGCACTCCACTCACTTCGAATTGATATCTAGGCAATCTTTTTTGAAAAACAACTCTTTCAATTGCCTGTTCCATTTCTTCACTACACATTAGCTGCATTTTTGCACCCGTCTCATTTTTTGCTACTAGTCCAAAAATAATTTCTCCATTCTCAATATCTAATTTCAATTCCAACCAAATATTGAATCCTGCTTCACCGCTAATTGTTGTGATATCATTGATATTTTCTTCAAAAGAAGTATAAAAGGATGCTCCTAAATCCTTATCCTCTTCTTCCTTGTTTTCTGTATTAGAAAGTTTCATTACAGAATAATTATCGTTTTTTTCTGCCGTAGATACCTTTTGAAATGTATCAGAACGATACCTCGCTTCGGCTTGTGGCTCATTTACATTGTCTTCTTTTACTCCATTCTCTGTCAATCGAATTTTTCTAACAATATGTGCTTTTTCAAAAACATCTGTTAAAAATGCCGGTTCTGTTTCAACTATATATTTATTGTCTTTTTTCTCAGTCTTTATAACTTTACGGATAAAACCATCTCTGGCTTCATCTATAATCCCTGCAACAATAACATCTCCTTCTTTATATTTTAAATTCTTGTCAAAGACTAATTGATTTTCCGACACATCTGATAAAGCATCTTCAAATTCACTTCCCTCTGTTATTGTATAAACATTATCTTTTACAATAATATCCCCTGTATTTTTTTTCTTTTCATTTCCATTTTTTACAGCAACTACTACTCCCGCTATCGAAATCAACAATACTATGACTATAATAATCCATATCGGAAACTTTTTTCTCTTCATTATATTTCAACTCCAATTCTCATCATGTACAATAACTATTCCTTATGCAAAGGCAAATGTCCATATGAAAATGATTATTTTTCTACTCTAAACACATATCCATGATTTCCATATCCTTCAATAATTCCCATATCAACATTTATTGCGGCTTTAATATCTTGTTTTTGAAAAGCGTCTTGTTTAGGTTTTACAATCCAATCACCTGCTGTCAGATTTATATTTAATGTCTTCATATCAATTTCTCCTACTGCATAATAACTTCCTGCTTCTCCATAACCAGTTGGTGTATATGAATATGTCGCTTCAATCTTGTTTCCATCTACTTTAGTAATATCAAAAACCACCTTATCTTCGCTTCCCGGTTGAATATTTTCCCCACTCCATGTTCCTAAAATATCAAAAGATTGTGTTTCTGTTGTTATTTCCACATCTTTAAACTCCCATTGTTCGCCATAGGAATAACGAAATACCATTTGAAGCCCTAACACTACATTCTTTTTATTTAATGTGCAACTACAATAAATACTTTCTTCTGTACCTTTTACCTTTGATTCTCGTTTCTCAATTTTAAAATTTGATATTTCTTCTTTAGTTATTGTAATTTCTTGAGCCATAGAAGAATCATCACCATATGCAATTTTTTCTTCCACTAATTTCTCGATTAGTTCATCCTCTATAATATTTAATGCTTTTTCTGGGATAGGCTCTAAAGTAAAATCTCCTATTTCTAATACCTCATCTTCTTCCCACTTTTTATCAAACTTATAATTTACAACTAATTTGCCTTTTGCTTTCTGAACCTTTCCCTTTAACGTAATCGACATTGTAACTTTATCAGCCTTCTTATTTAGTTCAGTTTCCTGTTTATCGATAGAAATTTCATCTACTTCTTTTTCTGAAATATCCCATTCATTTCCATCAACTTTAATGACTTTTCCATCTAAAGTTTTAGGAATATCCTTCTCCGTAATTCCTTTCAAAGGTATAATTTCCCACGCATCGGAATCTTCCACTTCTACTCCTTCTAAAATCCACCCTTTCTTATCATATTTATGATATGAAAGAACCATTTCTTTTTCAGAAGAAATTTTCGAATCTTGTATCGTAACAGTACACCAAACTATATCTTCATTTTTTTCTTTGTCCGTTTCTCTCTTGTCAATTACAATCTCA
>JAGZRP010000226.1 GCA_018381595.1 Bacillota bacterium | reverse complement strand
CATAATCGAATGGAAAAAGATATGATTCCAGAAAAGGGCATTCCATTTGAGTCATTGGAAATTTATGGATTATATCGTAAAAAGATTTATAAAAATGTGAAAACACTAACTTGTTTTTATAAAAGTTATCGTAAATGTTTAAAAATTATGAAACAGATGAAACCAGATTTAGTGATTGGGGTAGGTGGTTACGTAACTGCACCTGTCATTTTAGCAGCTCATAAGTTACATATTAAAACAATGATTCATGAGCAAAATAGTGTACCTGGTGCAAGTAATAAATTTTTAAGTAAATATGTAGATAGAATTTGTGTTTCACTTCCATCTAGTCTAGATGAGTTTCCAAAAGAAAAAACAGTTTATACAGGAAATCCTTGTGGGGAAAATGCACTTTTCGCACCTCCGATTCAAAAAAAGGAATATGGTTTAACTGAACATAAAAAACTAGTAACCATCGTGATGGGTTCATTAGGTGCTTCTAGTATTAATCAATTTATTGTTGATGGTATGCATGCTTTTGAACATAAAAATTATGAAATTGCATTTATTACAGGAAAAGGGGATTATGAAGAAATCAAAAAACATTCCTTTCCTTCCAATGTATTTGTTTTTCCTTACGTACCTTTAACCTCATTTATGAAAAAAACGGATTTAATGGTTTCAAGAGCAGGTGCTTCTACCTTAAGTGAGATTATGTCTCTTCGTACACCGAGTATTTTAATACCAAGTCCCTATGTTACCAATAATCATCAGTTTAAAAATGCAATGGGATTGGTATCTAGTAAAGCGGCAATTTTAATAGAGGAAAAAGATTTAAAAGGGGATATATTAGTAAAAACGATTGATTCTATCATCAATGATCCTGTAAAATTAGAATCGATGAAAAAAGAATTAGATAAAATGGCAATCGATGATAGTGCAACGAAAATCATGCATGAAATTCAATCATTAGTAGATAGGAAAGACTTATGGAATTAGTACAAGAATTAATCAATTTAAAAGTAGGCAGGGTAATACCTAATGTATCATTAAAAGAATATACTACATATCGTATCGGGGGAACAGCTAGAGTATTGGTGTTTATAGACAGTATAGATTCTTTGAAAAAATTACTTCAATTTTTAAGAAAAAATCAAATCAAACATAAAATTTTAGGAAATGGTTCTAATTTGATTTTTAAAGATGGTTTATATAATGGAGTATTAATTCGATTAACTGATTTGAATCATATGGAAATCAGAGGAACAGAGATCGAAGTAGAAGCAGGATATTCTTTACAGAAATTAGCGCTCAAAGCGGCAAAAGCTTCTTTAACAGGATTAGAATTTGCGGCGGGAATTCCAGGAACTGTTGGTGGAGCAATTTTTATGAATGCTGGTGCTTATAAAAGTGACATGGGTTATATTGTAAGATGTGTAACCATGTTAGATGAAAATTTAGAAGTAAAAACAATTACCAATAAAGAATGTAATTTTCATTATCGTACCTCTTATTTTAAAGAACATCCTAACTGTGTTTGCTTAAGTGCAATTTTAACTTTAAATAAAGGAATGAGTCAGGCAATTTTAGCTGTGATGGAAGATAGAAAAACACGTAGAGTGTTATCACAACCATTAGAATACCCAAGTGCGGGAAGTGTTTTTAGAAATCCGGAAGGTGACTATGCAGGACGTTTGATTGAAAGCCTTGGCTATAAAGGGAAACTATTTGGCGGGGCTATGGTCAGCGAAAAACACGCTAATTTTATTATTAATAAAGAAAATGCGAAGGCAAGTGATGTGATTACCTTAATTTATGATATTCAAAAAAACGTGAAAAAAACGTATGGCATTGATTTGAAATTAGAGCAAGAGATTGTGGAGTAAAAAGATGAAAAATGAATTATTAAATCATATCAATGAAATACATACTACTGATTTAGGAATTGTTCGCATTAAAAGAAATTTAAATTTAGAAACAAATGATGTTGTTTCTTGGTGTAGAGAAAAAATAAATTCTAAACAAGCAGAAATTTCTAGAACTGGTAAAAACTGGTATGTCAAAGTAGATGGTTGCGTTATTACGGTGAATGCTTACAGTTATACGATTATTACAGCACATAGAATAAAACCAATACAAGATGCGTAAACCATCTTGTATTTTTGATTGAATTTAAAAAATGAACTATGGTATAATGAATAAGAATAGGAAAGCAGGAGTATTCATGGCAAAGAAGAAAAAAACAAAAGTTAGAGAAACAACAAAAAAACCAGTTGCTAAAAAAAAGAAAAAGCGAAAAATATTATATGGTCGTATACTTTTTGCGTGTTTGTTTCTTGCCGTGATTGCTTATGGTGTTATATACTTTCTTCCACAAAATATTCGCAGTATTACCGTATCTGGAAATGATTATTTAACGGAACAAGAAGTGATTGAACTTGCTAAATTAGAAAGTTATCCTTCCACTTATACTAATTATGGATATAAGATAAAAGTAGAATTAGAGAAAAGTCCCTTTATCAAAAAGGCCAGTGTTTCTAAAAAATGGATTTTTCAAGTTGCAATTCAAATAGAAGAGAATCGACCTATTTTCTATGATATCACCAAGAAAAAGGCGGTATTAGAAGATGGAGAAACCATTGATGGTGATTTTGAAATCCCACTTTTGATTAATTATACACCAGATAAAATCTATC
>JAGZRP010000225.1 GCA_018381595.1 Bacillota bacterium | reverse complement strand
AAATGTCGCTGCACTCACTGTCTTTGTTTTTAGAGTAATACTTTTCTCTGTTTTTAATCCAGAACCATTGGTGACTCTTACCATAATGGTATAGCTTGTGTTTTTACTAAGATTTGCAAATACATAGAAGTTATTACTTTGGATACTGGTATAACTTCCATTTCCTATTTTATATTCGTATCCGATGATTCCTGACTCATTATCTTGGGCACTTGCAAGAACCGTTAATTCATTGGCTCCAATATATCCACCTGATAAAGTTAACGTTGGAGCTGTAGAATCATTACTAATACAATTTCCTTTTACTACTTTTAACTTGCCTGTTGTTCCATTCACACAATAAACTCCATTAGTTGCCTGATAGAGTTCTAGTTTCCCATTTGCATTCTTTCTGATGAATCCATTTGTGAATGGATTATTCTTTAGTTCTAATTTCTTATCGGTGATAGACACTCCATTTTCACTATTTGGAATTTTATCCATTGCTTTTTCTAGATTTGTTTCTTTTAGAATTGCTTCTGCACTCGTTTTTAACCCACTTTTTCTTGATGTTTCTAATGTTGTTGTAACAATTGGTGTTGTAATCACTGCAATTACTCCAATAATAACTATCGTTGCCAGTAATTCTATTAATGTAAATCCTTCTTCTCTTTTCTTTACTATATTCCACTTCATAAGATTACTCCTTTGTTTCTTCCCCAGCTCCTAATGCTTTGATTGGTTCTGAAACTCCTACTTGCTCACAAACCGGATTTTCAGGATCTACAATATAGTAAAATTTTTCTTTTCCATCTTTATTAACATGTACTTTAACTTTCTTATTTTCTAATACTTCTTTTTTAAATTGATATTCTTTGATCGGATATGAAGTCATACATTGTTCTTTTACATAAGTAATGACTTTATCCTCTTTTTTTTCTTTCTTATTTTCTGGTTTTTGATTGAAACCCACGAAAAAACAAATTACAACGCTTATCACCACTAATACTAACACAGCAACACTTGCAAATAGTAATTTTTTCTTATGATTCATACTCACTCTCTCCATACTTATTTTCCTATACTCTACTTTATTATAGCATACCCAATTTTTTTTACAAGTATTTAAAAAAAAGAAAGCATTGCTTTCTATTGTAATGTAGAGAGAATTGATTGTAAAAATTCAAAAGTTTCAATTGCTTTTTCTACTTTATCTGTCGTTCTCAATTTATAAGCATCCTTTACTTCTTCAATAAATTGATTTAATTTATTTGGATTTCGATTTAATTCTTTATACCAATAAGAATGTGTTCTTAAATAATGAAAATATTTCTCATTGTTTTTAATGGTAAATTGTGTTTCTAATGACATGACTAATCCTCAAAATGTTTATAAATTGGACGCGGCTTATATGCTGGTTTTTCCTCTACTTTTGAACCCTTTCCACCCAATTCTTGTAAGAGCCCTACAACTCTTTGTAAACTTGAAACACCATTTTGAACTGTATCTAAGTCAAGTGCTTTTAAAAAACTAGCAATTCCTAGTGGAGCTGCTACCTCTTCTACTGTTTCCTTTGCATTTCTCTCTACGATTTCTTGCTTTAAATATGGAGCCCAAGCAGTTTCTTCTTTTCCATATAAGTCATATATTTCATAAAACTTCTGCCAGTCCATTTCTCCAGTTCGCACATATTTGATTAACCTTGGATTTTCTTTTACAAAAGATTTAAATTCATCCATCTTCCCCATGATAATCACCTATTCATAATATATGCGAAAGGTAAAAAAAAAGAAGAATTATCTTCTTTTTTCTTTGATTTCTGTATTTATTTTTGAAACAAATTCATCAAGAGATAGTTTTTCTTCTTCTTTACTACCAAATCGACGAGCATTGACGCTTCCTTCTTCTTTTTCCTTATCACCAATCACTAATGTGTATGGAATCTTATGAATTTGACTTTCGCGCATACGATAACCTAATTTTTCTTCACGGGCATCAATTGCGACACGAATTCCATTCATTTCTAATGTTTCTTTCACTTTAGTTGCGTATTCTAAATGATGTTCATTATTGACTGGAATGATATTTACTTGCGTTGGAGCTAACCAAGTTGGAAAATTACCAGCAAAATGTTCTGTAATGATTCCAATAAAACGTTCAATGGAACCAAAGATAACACGGTGTAACATGATTGGACGTTTTTTACTTCCATCTTTTGCTACATATGTAATATCAAAACGTTCTGGAAGGTTCATATCTAATTGGATTGTTCCACATTGCCATACTCTTCCTAATGAGTCTTTTACATGGAAATCTAATTTAGGACCATAGAATGCTCCATCTCCAGGATTTACTTTACAACTTTTTCCGGCTCTTTCACAAGCAAGTGCCAATGCTTCTTCTGCTTTATCCCAAACTTCAATACTACCAATATATTTTTCTTCTGGACGTGTTGATAATTCAATTTCATAAGAAAGTCCAAAGATACTATATACACGATCAATGAAAGAGATTAAACGAACAATTTCTGATTCAATCTGTTCTTCTGTCAAGAAAATATGAGCATCATCTTGAGTAAACGTACGAACACGGAAAAGACCATTTAAAGCACCACTTGCTTCATGGCGATGCACTTGACCAAGTTCCCCTAAACGAAGTGGGAATTCTTTATAAGAATGTAAGCTATTTTTATACACTAATAACCC
>JAGZRP010000224.1 GCA_018381595.1 Bacillota bacterium | reverse complement strand
CCATACCTTTAGTAAATTTACCAGAACAAATTCTAAAAAAGGCCATTCTATCACGATGTGCTTTATTCATATTGGCTTGAATCTTAAATACAAACGCACTAAAATCTTCACTAAATGGATCGATTACTTTATCTTTAGTACGACGTGGTAATGGTGATGTAGTCATTTGTAAGAAGTGTTTTAAAAATGGTTCAATTCCAAAATTTGTTAATGCCGAACCAAAACAAACCGGTGAAAGTTTACCTTGACGTACTTTTTCCAAATCAAAATTATTTCCTGCCATATCTAATAATTCAATATCTTCTTGAAGTTTATTATATAACTCTTCATCCAATTCATTAATAAGTTCAGGATCATCAAATTTCATGATTTTAGTATCTACTTCTTTACGCCCACCATCAACTGGAATAAAACGAATTACCTCTTTATCATTACGTTCATAAACACCTTTAAACTCTTTTCCAGAACCAATTGGCCAGTTAATTGCACAAGTATCGATTCCTAATTCCTGTTCTATTTCTTCCATTAATTGATATGGATCTTGAGCTTCACGATCCATCTTATTAATAAAAGTAAAAATCGGGATATTTCGCATCGTACAAACTTTAAACAGTTTACGTGTTTGATCTTCGACCCCTTTACTTGCATCAATTACCATTACTGCACAATCAGCAGCCATTAAAGTACGATAAGTATCTTCAGAAAAGTCTTGATGTCCTGGTGTATCTAAAATATTGATACAAAATCCATTGTAATTAAATTGTAATACAGAAGAAGTAACTGAAATTCCTCTTTGTTTTTCTATTTCCATCCAGTCGCTTGTAGCATGTTTACTATTTTTTTTACCTTTTACAGTTCCAGCTTGTTGAATTGCTCCACCATATAATAAAAATTTTTCTGTTAATGTTGTTTTACCAGCATCGGGATGCGAGATGATGGCAAATGTTCTTCTTTTTTCTACCTCTTTAATAAATTCGCTCATTTTAATGTCTCCTTGCAATGGTAAATGATATAGATTAATCATGAATTTGTCAACTAAAATCTAATTTTTAAAACATAATATAAAAAGGGGTTATCCCCTTTTTATATGTATCTAAAATACAAAATTACCATTATCAAAAATGACTACTTCTTGATTATCTACTGTTTTTCCAACAATACGTAAATCAGCAGTTCCAATCATAAAATCAACATGTGTCAAAGAATCATTAATCCCATGTTCCATCAACTCTTCTTTAGTCATCTTCAAACCATCTTTAATACATTCACTAAATCCCTTACCAATTGCCAAGTGGCAAGAAGCATTTTCATCAAATAATGTATTATAAAATAATGTTTTCATATTTGATATTGGAGAATTATATGGAACTAATGCTATTTCACCTAAATAACGACTACCTTCATCAATACTAATCATTTCTTTTAAAATATCTTTACCTACTTTAGCATCATAATCTACAATTTTTCCATCTTTAAATACCAATTTAAATTCATCAATTATATTACCATGATAATTTAATGGCAAAGAACTGTAAACCACACCATTTGTTCCTTTATAATTAGGACTTGTAAAAATCTCTTCTGTAGGCATATTTGCAAAGAAATAAATACTATTTGTAGTATAGGATCCTCCACCTGCAAATAAATAATCCTTATTTAAAGTTACTGTTAAATCTGTCCCTAAAGAATTGGTATATTTCAACTCTTTTAAATCGAGACTATTTAAATAATCAACACGTTTTTCAAAACTCTTACGATGTTGTTCCCACGCAGCAATTGGATCATCACTATCAACTTTAGTCGCCTTAAAAATGGCATTCCATAAAGCCTCTACTGCCTCATCATCAGACATATCAGGATATACTTTATTCGCCCATTTTAACGAACTACTAGCAACAATACACCATGTATTAATACCTAAATCCAGACTATCATAAAAAGGTTTACATGCTAAAGAAACACTTTTTGACCATAATGCCATTTTAGCTGGATCAATTCCTTTAAATCCCTCAGGATCATCACTATGAATAGTTAAAAATGCCGCATTTTCACTAGCATATCCATTTCTAAACTCACTAAACCAAGCTGGTACATTACCAAATTCATCTTTATCAACATATTCATATTTATAACGTGAAACAACTTCATCATTGTATTTAACTACAACTTCTTTTGCACCAACTTCATAAGCTTCTTTTGTAATCAAACGCACTAACTCAACGCTTTCTACCGGTGCATCAATTACTACAATTTGATCAGTTTGTACATTCAATCCTGATTTTACAATCAATTTTGCATATTTAGATAACTTTTCTTTAAATGACATAAATTCTCCTTTATTTATTTTTTTCAATCATTTCTCGACAAATAATCTTAAAACCTTGTTCAAGATCATCAACATCTAAAACACTAGCTTCTAATGAACACATTCTGTTTTTATCACGATTTGTGATATAAGGCACCAAGTAATCATAACTATAATCAATATGATATTGTTCTAATAAATCTTTTACATTTTGATTTAATTTATATATTTTATATGTATTCATTTCTATCACCACTTAAATTTTAACAAGTTTATTTAATAGAAATTGTCAAAAAAAGAAGAAAATATAAAAAGTATCAAAATCTTTAAATTAAGACTTTGATACTTTTTGATCTTATAAAATATCTTTTATATTTTTAAT
>JAGZRP010000223.1 GCA_018381595.1 Bacillota bacterium | reverse complement strand
TGAAATAGATGTATCAGATTCTATTGTTTTATTAGATATTGATTATTTATATGATCAAAAAGACGAGAATATTAAAGCGATTATGTATCCCATTTTAGCTGGTGATTTCAAGATTAGTCATACTTATGATTATGAAATCCGTTATCAACTTGAGAAAAGTGGTATTTCATTTGAGCATTTTGATGAGTATACTGATTATTATCAATCATTATCAAGAGAAAAAGTCTTAACCTTGCATAAAAAAAGCTTGACAAGCATAAAATAGTTCCGTATAATGTTTGGTGTAACTTAAAAAGGAAAGAAGAAGTTTCCACTTCTCACCCGATTGCAGAAAGCTTTGGGTTCATGCCGATAGTAAATAGAAAATTTATGAAATTGGGATGATTAGGTGGATACTTTTACGTATTCACTTTTTTTTGGAGGTGTCAATTATCGCAAACAGAGAAAGAGATTTGTTTATTAATGAACAAATACGTGCAAGAGAAGTAATGGTGATTGGTCCCAATGGGGAACAATTAGGGGTAAAACAAATTAAGGATGCGCTTACGCTTGCTAATTATGCAGGATTTGATCTTGTTATGATTAATCAAAATGCTACACCACCTGTGTGTAAAATTATGGATTATAACAAATTTAAATACGAGAATAAGAAAAAGCAAAAAGAAAATATGAAGCGTCAAAGAGAAGCAAATTTAGAGGTAAAAGAATATCGTTTATCTGTTTCTATTGATATTCATGATTTTGAGACGCGTGTTCGTAATGCAAGAAAATATCTTGAAAAGGGACATAAAGTAAAAGCAAATATCCGTTTTCGTGGTAGAGAGCTTGCTCATACACATTTAGGAAAAGATGTATTACTTCGTTTTGCAAGTGAATTAGAGGATGTCGCAACGATTGAAACGATGCCTGTATTGGATGGTAAGTTCATGAATATGTTACTTACTCCCAAAAAGGAAAAATAAGGAGGAATTGGATTATGGCAAAATTAAAGAAAATTAAAAAGAAAACACACAAGGGAATTGCTAAATCATTAAAGATTAGACCTGGTGGAACCATTAAAATTGGAAAAGGTGGTTCACGTCACAATACTGGTAAAAAGAGTTCTAAATTTAATAGAGATAGACGTAAAGGTCAAAGTTTAAGTCAATCTGATTACAACAGAATTAAAAAAGTAATTAACTAATTTAAGTATCGAAGGAGGAAGAAAGAATGGCAAGAGTTAAAGGTGGTACTGTTTCACGTGCCCGTCATAAAAAAGTAATGAAACAAGCCAAAGGTTACTTTGGAAGTAAACACAGATTATATCGTACAGCAAATGAACAAGTGATGCATTCATTAAAATATGCATATAGAGATAGAAGACAAAAGAAAAGAGATTTCAGAAAATTATGGATTACACGTATTAATGCAGCGTGCCGTATGAATGATATTAGTTATTCTAAATTCATTAATGGATTAAACATTGCAGGAGTTACTGTAAACCGTAAAATGTTAAGTGAAATTGCAATTGATAATCCAAAAGCATTCACTGACTTAGTAGAAATCGCAAAAGCTGCTTTAAATGGAGATGTAAAAACAGCTCCTAAAAAAGAAGCAAAAGCAGAAGTAAAAAAAGAAACAAAGAAAGAAACTGCAAAAGAAGAAACAAAAGACCTTTCTAAAATGACAGTTGCTGAATTAAAAGCAATGGCAAAAGAAAAAGGGATTGAAGGAATTTCAACAATGAAAAAAGCAGATTTAATCGATGCATTAAAATAATCAAGAAATTGATTATTTTTTTGATATAATAGAATTAGTACTTTTATAAAGTATCGTTAGGAGTTGGCAATATGAAAAAGTTATATATAGATTTTGATGGAGTTATTTTAGATACGATTCCATTAATTTACCAGAAAATTGAACAAGCCGAGTTAGATGTTACCAATGAAAGAGAAATGATTTCATTTTATGAAACACTAGATTGGAAACCAATCATAAAAAATGCAGAACAGATTCATGATTCAATTTCCTGCATTCGAAAGATTATCCATTCTAATTTATTTGATGTATCCATTTTGACACATGTGAATTCCGTAAAAGAAGTGAAAGCAAAGGTACGTTTTTTGAATCGTGTACTTCCTGGGATTACGATTATATCGGTTCCAAAACCACTTCATAAAACGGATATGGTAAATCCAAAAGGGGCGATTTTGATTGATGATTTTACTGGTAATTTAATTGATTGGGAAAAGAAAGGTGGAATTTCTATTAAATTTTCACTCACTCCGAAAGATAGAGGATTTCCTGTCATTCAAAGATTAGATAGTATTTTAGATGAGATATATTTAAATGCATAGGGTAACCTATGCTTTTGATTTGCATTTTTCAAAAAATGTGGTAGAATAAACAGCAAATTCCAAAGAAAGGGGTAATTTGGAAAATTTGATTTATTTTTGTATACAAAAATATCAACGAAACTTTCGTTGATATAGTATATAATTATTTATGAACTTTTCAAATGAAATCATTATGAAAAAGAGTAAAAAATTATTACAACTATTAAACCAAGAATTATTAGTACTTACCGATCATATTGAAGAAATTTCAAAAAATCCAGAAGCATTTGCGCTTTATTGTCATGCTTTAAAATTAGTTTCTGATTTTACAGTAAAATTTCACAATATTCAAAATGATGAGAATTTAAAAATTTATAT
>JAGZRP010000222.1 GCA_018381595.1 Bacillota bacterium | reverse complement strand
ATATTTTTCATAAAATAATGGTTCCTGATTATGAGTATCATACGCAACTGCATAATTAAATACCGGCTCTCCCATATCTACTTTCGGATGCCCAAATTCGACCATTTTTATGTCTCCAGCCTGACAGTTTTTATTCGTTGAATCATAAGAAATATAAATCTTTTCACGGTAATTCCGTAACTCATGGATCATAAACCCGGTCATACTCATACTCTATATATACAACATTTGACTTTTTTCTCCGTGTGATCTTGCCTTTTACGGTTGGTACTTTCACTAAAAAATCCAGATACATAGCTCCCTCCTTTTAGGCGGTTATCCGTCTAAAATAGGCGTACTATATTTCCCAGTTATCTGCAATGGAAAACCGCAGAAAACCGGGATTTTTTATGATTTTATTTCGTTCTTTTTTCTTTAGGTGGAAAAATTACTGGATGTTCACATGAATTAGGGGTAGTTTAACTCACCATCATTTATTTTTCATCTTCTGAAACTCCCATTATAATATTTCTTAAATCTTCTACTTTACCTATATGATACAATGTTAGTGGTTTAATATTAGCTTCATAATGATCTTCCATTTTTCCGATAATAGGCTGATCACGATGTAAAACTATTCTCCATTCATTTTGCCACCGATACATATTATCTTTAATAAAAAATGATTCCAAATAATCATAACTTGATGTATCTTTATTCATCAGATTAATATCATATGTTTCTAATATATTCTTATAAACTACTTTATCAGCAACCCAATTTGCGCCTATATCATGTGCAAGTTCATCTAATCCCTTCTGCAGTTCTATCTTATAAAACAACAGATAATACGCTCCAAACTGTTCCATTTCGGATATAAACTCTTCTTTAAAACGCCATTGTGTATCTGTTATCTTAATTAATATGTTCTCATCAACCTGTGTACTGCAAAATAACGGAATTTTATCGTCACCTGAAAATCCCATCACAAACTCTGTGATCGTCTCTACCGGAATCTCAATTCGATTTTCTGGCTTTTGAGAATTAGCTAGAACCAAAGAAGCCTTTTTTATTTCACTTAAATTAATAGGACATTTTCCATCAAATTTATCACCACGATAGTTATCTTCAAGTTTACGAAAATATCCACTTTCATTCATATATATTTTCCCGTCACATATATCTTTTAAGTATTCTTCTTTACTACTGACTTTAATAAGCAAATCAGCAACTTCATAGCCAAATATATTCCTTTTTTCTGTTATCATTTTTGATATCTCCAATTTATCTTCCGTTAGTCCTTAATAGTTTAACAAAAATACAATACAATGATATTTCTATTGACATAGCACTTCTGAACCATTTCCAATCTATATATTAACGTGAACTTCCTGAAAAAGTAACACTCAAATTGCCATTTTCTCATCAAAACAGTCCAAAATCTAATTTATTTCGCCCTCAGAACAGATACCCTATCCCAAGATTGCTTCTCTTGAAGGTTTTTATCCTTTATATGAATTCTATCGCATCTATAGATTTTTGAGCTCCTTCTTTTTTTCTCTTTCACTGAAGTAAATTTCCATTTCATACCTCAGTATCTCACACTTTTTCTCACGAATATAATTGTTAACTAATTTTCTTAGAAAAAATAATAACATTATAAACACAATCACAAATACCAACAACACTGATATTTTCTTCCAGCTATCCTGCATATAAAATTCAGCCAATATATTTATCAATCCAGAAGGTACAATTGATATTATGTCTATTAGTCTTGATTCCCAATCTTTGTTTTTTGCATCCTCTTTAACCTTTTGGGTAAGATTCTCTAGTTTTTTCTTAATTTCATATGATTCACTTGAGTTGCACTTTATTATGGAAGTTCACAAGATTTTCTGGCAGAAAATCCCTATTTTTCAAGGTTTTTTACAATCTGCTATTTTTTGAGTGTTACTTTTTCAGGAAGTTAAGGTTTTAATATCGCTTCTTTCCACTAGTCAAAATGGAATTGCCTATTTTTTCAATAATTCTATTCTCTGAAAGATTACTGCAATCAAAGGAAGCACAACAGAAAGAATCAATATCATTTTATTAAAAAAGGTGGTACTTACAGCTCCCTGAGTAATTATATCGTTTCTCTCTTTAACTAATTGACTCTTTTCTTCTTGATCTGCTTTCTGAATCTCACTATTCAGTTGATTTATCAATTCTTTTTTCTTATCATGCATAAAATTCATCAATGTGTGTAATGGTATATATGCCAAAACTACAATCAAAAAAACAACAACTATTAACATCAATGCATTAGCATCATTGGCAAATGCATTGACTACATTGATTGGCGGATTTGCTGCGATTTTATCATTTAAAATGAAAAGAACAGAACATACAATATAAAAAAGTCCATATGAAAAATTAACTATTAAAATATCCAATGCTTTTGTAATACTCAGATTCTTATTATAATCTTCATTGTTATATATTATATGTCCACTTTTTATACACCAATATATAATAGCCCCACCAGACAAAGCCATTCCTAATATTGATAAAGAGTGGTACCATGTTATCCCCAGGAACAACGTATAATATACTCTTGCCATAAGCCCCAGATTATGCGACCATATCCCGGGATTGCTCCTTGCTGTCGAGTAAAATCCATACCCCACTCCAAAACTTATCAAAAAGAATAAAAAAACAGAAAAAATATA
>JAGZRP010000221.1 GCA_018381595.1 Bacillota bacterium | reverse complement strand
AGTATGATACAGCACAGGCGGCTGCATGATAAAGTTCTGTTTTCTATAACTTACAGAACTATCTTATCATGCGGCCGCCCGGGATGCAATCTATTTATTCTAATTCCTGATGAAGAATTTCTCCATTGGTTACTGTCCAGGATATTTGCCGGTTCTTCCAGGCGTATCAAAGGCTTTTAACTTTGATAAATCATTTTCTGCATTTGACACAACAACATGAAACCAATACGGATTTTCATATATAGAAGAAGAAACAAATGGTAGTTCCTCCTGCCCATAGGACCGTCGATTTCTCGGTTGCCTTTATATGTGAGTTTTTTGACAATTCCTTAATTTATGCCTTTTGATTCAATAACATGTCCATCTAAATCATAAAAAGTAAAACGAACAGGGTCTGGTTTTGGTTTTTGAGCAAGCGGATCATTTCCACCACTTCCATAATACTCATACCCTAAATTCTGACCATAAAAGAACCAATTTTTATATTCATAGTATTCTACTTGCTCATCCAAAAAGCTGTGAACACTCGCCACCATCTTTATTCCATATTTTGTAACAATATGTTCTGGATCATGTGAAAATTCCATAACAAACAAACCAGTTAAGGTAACAACTCCAATCAGAAAAACTGATATAATTCTTAGTACAAACGAAAATATGCGATGAGCAGATATTTTTTTGCGTGTATTTAGCCATAATAGTAGTATTCCGATACTTATTATTCCTGAACATATCAATATATTACGTGGAAGTATTCTAAATGTATTGTCCGTTACTTTTTCTATCACTGCCACTAAAATACTGCAAAATATAATTATTAGAAATGGGAGCAACCCCCAAAATTTATTAATTGCTTTTTTCATTCTGCATTCTCCTCAAATGATTTTTGTAATTCCTTAATAATCCGTTTCATCTTTCATATCCCGATATACCGTTAGTGTCCCTGTTTCATTTATAACATCTTTACCATTTACAATAGAATTTTTTCGCAAAATTCCATGCAAGATAGAATACAATGCTGCCACAAAAAAGAACTAATGTAAAATTGAATTTCCTGAACTATTTTTTGTCCAAAGCATCTTCTAAAATTTCAATCGCCTTATTGATAAAACTGATTTTTCTCTTACTAATCACTTCCCCGTCTTCTGAAATAGACACATACGCTATAGCCAACAAATCCTCTTTTGTTGGAGTAGGATTCCCCATGATTGTTGTCCATTCGATATCGATATCTTCCTTTGTAATATCCGTACCAGCCTCAACTTCATATTGTAGCGGTTGAAAACCTGCAAAATTAGAATTGGCATTGACAAAAATCATATGATCATCATCTTGATATACTTCCACGGTATAATTCACAATATCTTCCTCTTTTTCAACATATTCTTTATTCGGAGAAATTGTTTCTTCATATATCAACTCCATATTTTGAGTTGATATGAAATTATTACTTTTCTCCCCATCTTTTGGCGAACAGCCAACTACGCTGAATACCACTAAACACATAAGACAGGCAGAAATCATTTTATTTTTTATCGTCATAATCAATACCTCAACCCTTTATCTCTGATTTTTTTCATATATACCAGCCTTTTCGCCTCGTCCTTTTACATTCGAGCTTATATTACATGTGCAAGATTTTATCTTAAAAAATTCTTTGTCTTTCCAAAATATTACACCCGTAAGATTTCAATGTCAAATCTAAAATAAAACAAGCAGATGATATACACCTGCCCGTCCCGTTAATGGAATATTCATTGTGGTTCTTTTTCTGCCATTTCTGTATTCTTTAACTCTGGATATTTTAAAATGTATTTTCTTAATTTCTCTTGCCCAGTTTCACAGAGAATGACAATCAGTTTATCAAGGGCTGTAATAAAATCCTTTCCACTGGTAGGATTCGTAACACCCATTGCAATAGCCATTTTTATCATGTTTTCTTCTGATGCTTTTCTTTCAGCAAAGAAATCATAATAAGCATGTGCAATTTCGATAAGTCCGGCGCCATGAACGAGTTTATCATGAAAGCTTCCCATGGCATGTTCCATTGTGTGGGCAGAAGTATACATCATATAATAACCTGCAAATGTGTTGGCAAGAGCCATATATGCACGTGCTTCTTTGTCATTTCCGTCTTTTACTGCACGAGGAAGATATTTTGCAACATACTCTATTGTTTTTAAAGCAAACATTTCAGCCATAGGATGATGATTGATATTTACTACTGTTTCAGAAGCATGGAAAAATGCATCCATATCCTGATAAGCAGTAAACTTTGACGGAACGCTCATCATCAGATCACTGTCAACAACAAACCATGACATTGATATCAGTAGGATTTGGACGAATTCCTTCAAACAATACATGCTCAACATTAGCAGCATCTAATTCTTTTTCGAGCCTTTCAAGATATCCTTATTTCTTTCCGGACTGACCATATATTCGTCTGAAAATTTATCCGCAATTATTCATGACACAGTTGTGAATAATTGAGGAATAGATTTCTTAAAGTCTGTATGGTAAAATATGATTTTAAACAAGTCGAGATTTACCAGAATAAAAGAAAGGTTCATAAAAACGTATGAAGAAAGAAATTAAAGGGAAAAGGATTATTTTGCGTGAACAAAGAGAAGAAGATGCGCCATTTTTTGCCTATTGGTTCAATCAGCCGCAAGTCATGTTTCAATGCGGCTTT
>JAGZRP010000220.1 GCA_018381595.1 Bacillota bacterium | reverse complement strand
TCCCAATAGGTATCTAAAAACATCTGTTTTTTGAGATTGTATTTTTTTTCTTTGTCTTCTCTTCTTTGTTCTTGCATTTTTATCTGTTCCAAAAGTAATTCTTCTTCTGTTTTTGAATTCTTGTTTGTTTTTTCAAAAATAGTATTTACTGCTGGCTTTATTGTACTTGCATTTGTCTGTGCTTTTCTTTTTTCTTGAAAATTTAATAACTCTGCTTGCTGTTCGAGGAAAATATAAATATGTTCTATTTCTAAAGCAGTATGAAAATTCATTTCTGATGAGAAAAAGTTACGAATTCCTAGTGAACATTGATCCATAATATTCATGTAATGTTTGATTTCTTCTCTTATTAAAATAATTAATCTTGTTTGATCATTCAATGACAATTTTGTGTAAATTGGTTTTTGTTGTGTGATATCTTCTTTGATTCGATGGAAATCTTTTTTAGCAAAGTGATTTATAGTCGCAATTTCATGGATTTCTTTTTTGCTTTCCATAATAATTGGTAACTTTTGTTTCTTTCTTGATATATTTTTTGCCTTCAGTTCATATTCAAAATTAATTGCATTCAGTAAATCCTCAATTGCTTGACTATTTTGTTTTAGATGTTTGATATTATTATGATATATTGTAGATATGATAGGTGATTTTTTTAACACGTTGTCTGTTAATTCTAATAAATCAGAAATATCTAAATCTATTTTTGACATGATTACATCTAGATATTTTGTTGCAAGGTCTTTTGTAAAAAAGTTTTCTAATTCCATATTAATGTCATATATTTTATCTTTTGAAAAGTTGGTATTCAAATTCTTTAGAAATTTAATATTTGTTTGTTCATTTAAAATGACGTCTGGTTTTGATAATAATTCTTCTTCACTAATAGTTAACAAGTTTAAAAAGTTTTTTGTCATATGAGCATGATTTCCTTGTAGCATAGCAAAAAAATCGCTTTGATGGAAATGTGTATAGAATGAAAAATAAGTAAGTAATTGTTTTGCCTTTGGAAATATGTTTTCTACTTTTTCATATGATAATTGATATTTATCCATCAAAAATAGTTTGAAATTCTTTAATATTGTATCGTTTAATCTTTGTTTTATTTTGTATTCTGAATAGTTGCTGGAAAATAACTGATAAATCATTTGTTCATAAGTCTGTGTTTGATAGGACTTGATGAGCTTATTGCGTTCTTCCATATTATTTTCACTTTTTAATTGTTGTTCTTTTTTAATAAATTCCTGCCAGTCCTGCCAGGAAAGTTGATGTTTATTTGAATCATCTAATGCTTGTTCCAAATTAATATTTAATGAAAAGCATACGGAATTATAAAAACCTAGTTTTTCTTCTACTGTATATTTCATAATCTAACTCCTTTGAAATGAATTGTATTATAATAGAAAATTGTAGATAAGTCAACGTGAATTCATTGACAAGAACAGGAAACCGTGTTATATTGTATCTAGACACAAAAGTGTTTTTTATTTTGGATGAAAAACATAAGATATTGGTAGGTGAAAGAATGGGTAAAGTAAAACAGTTTTTGGTGGGTGTCAAAAACGAAATGCAGAAGGTACGTTGGCCGAATAAGAAAGAGTTATTCACGTATTCTGGAGCAACAATTGTATTTATAACATTTTTTGGATTATTTTTTGCAGCAACCGATTTTGTCTTAGCATTTGTTAAGTCATTAGGGGCATAGTAAGGGGTGTATTTATGGATAAAGAATGGTATGTAGTAAATACTTATTCCGGACATGAGAATAAGGTAAAAGAAAAATTAGAGATGCGTGCAAGTACGATGGGAATGGAAGATTATATTTTCCGTGTTGTTGTACCAGAACAAACAGAAATTGAAATGAAAGATGGACAACAAAAAGAAAAATTAAAGAAGATGTTTCCAGGTTACATTTTAGTAGAAATGATTATGACAGATGAAGCATGGTTTATTGTTCGTAATACACCAGGTGTCACAGGATTTATTGGTTCTAGTGGTAAAGGAGCAAAACCATTTCCATTAACGCCACAAGAAGTTGATAAGATTCTTGGTACAATGGGTATGAGCAGATTAGAAATTGGTAGTGAATTAAACATTGATGATTCTGTAAAAGTAATCAATGGACCATTCTCTGGTATGTATGGAAAAGTAAGAAGCATTGATAATGCAACAGGTGAATTAGAAGTAGCACTTGACTTATTTGGACAAGAAACCATTGTAGAATTAACATTAACTGAAATTGAAAGAGCATAATAAAAAAGCGATAAAAAAAGAATTCATATTTACAAGTTTTATAAAATATGATATTATGATAGGGCTATATTGATTTTAATATAGATAAACAAGTGGGAGCGAAGGAAGCGGACGCGTAGTACCACTCGCGAAAAAAATTTATAGGAGGTGTTTTTCGTGGCAAAGAAAATAGCAAAAATGATTAAATTACAAATTCCAGCTGGAAAAGCGACACCAGCGCCACCAGTCGGAACTGTTTTAGGACCTGCAGGAATCAACTTACAAGAATTCTGTACAAAGTTCAATGATGCAACAAGAGATAAAATGGGAGATGTTCTTCCAGTTGAAATTTCTGTATATGATGATAGAAGTTTTGATTTTGTAATCAAAACTCCACCAGCAGCATTTTTAATTAAGAAATATGCGAAAATTAATAAAGCTGCAAGTAAGGGCTCAACTGAGACCGTTGCTA
>JAGZRP010000219.1 GCA_018381595.1 Bacillota bacterium | reverse complement strand
TCAACAACAGGAGGAACGAATGGATATACAAGTAATAATGTAACGATTACGGGAACTTGTGGAGATTCTGGAGGCTCAGGATGTCAAGGAAATGCTTCAAGAACATTTACAAGTGATACCAACGGAAGTTACTCACCAGGAACAGTTTATGATAATGTTGGAAATGCAACTTCATGTCCAGCGACTACCGTTCAGATTAGTAAAGAACCACCACCTTGTCCTTCCATTTCAGCAGATAAGAGTGCTGGCTCATGGTTTAAAGGAGATAAAGTAACTTTAACAATTACTCCAGCAACGGGAACTACTTCATGGGATTGGTGGACAAATCAAAGTGATGGAAGCTATAAATCTTATGGACAAAATACAGGAGTAGCATCGAAAACGTTAAGTTCATTAGGATATGGACGAAATGGAAAAATTATTGTAAGAAATTCAGCAGGTAGAGAAAGAACATGTTATACGAGTACTTATTATCCAGATAGTAATGCACCAACTGCAACAATGACAATGAAATTACAAAGTCCTGTTACCAAGACAGTTTCAGGAACAAATTATTCCAGTGGAAGTTCAACATATCAATTTGTTTATGTAAACTATACCGGAGCAAGTGATAAAGGTAGTGGGGTTAAATCAGTTCAAGTTGTAGTAACAGGTGCTAGTACCAATGGAACATTTGGCTTGGGTCGTTCTATTCAAGCTGGAGGTACAAGTAAGGTAAAATTAAAAATTACAGATAACGTAGGAAATGTTGGATACTCAGCAGAGAAAACAATTGTTATCAATAAAGAATCTGGTCATACTCATACATGGACAGCACGTGGAAATACTGTTGTATCAACACCAACATGGTATGGAAGTTGTGGTCACTCCCACACAACCGGATATCGAATTTATTGTTCAAAATGCGCGAAATTATTATCTAATACATGGGTATGCCCATGGTTACCATATGGTCAACCAGATGGATGGACAGTAATTTCTGGAAAATAGAGAGAGTGTTCTCTCTTTTCCTTTTTGAAAAAGAATAGAAGGTGAAATGATGAGAGTAATTAGTGGAAAATATAAAGGTAGGAGTTTAGATGGTCATAAAATCGCTGGGACAAGACCAACGATGGATAGGGTCAAAGAATCTATGTTTGCAATGATTCAAAATAAAGTTTCAAATGCAGTTTGCTTAGATTTATTTAGTGGCTCTGGAAATTTGGGAATTGAAGCGATTAGTAATGGAGCGAGTAAAGTCTATTTTGTTGATTTTAATCAAATCTGTATTCAAACAATTGAAAAAAATTTACGTACACTTCAAATCACAGAAGAAGCAATCGTAATGAAAAAAGATTATTTAGAAGCATTACGTTACTTAAAGGAACGTGGTATGAAAATGGATATTATCTTTCTAGATCCGCCCTATAAATATCATTTTATGGATCAGATATTAGAAGAATTAGAACAATATCAAATATGCAATCAAAATTGCTATATCATATGTGAAACAGATAAAGAAGAAACAATTGAAACAACATTGACATTGTTAAAAGAAAAAAGATATGGAGATAAATATGTCCGTATCTATCAGAAAGAAGCATAAATATGCTTCTTTTTTTGTAGGAATTTTAAAACGCATCTTGTATCTATTTATAGGAGGAGATGATTGTGAAAAAATATCCATGTTATTTACAGGAAGGAAAAAATGATTGTGGTGCTGCTTGTATCAAAAGTATTTTAAACTATTATCATGGAGATTATGATTATGAAAAATTAAAGGTAGAATTAAAATTAGACAATCAAGGGATTAGTGCTTATCATATGATAGCTTTTTTGAATCAAAATTCTTTTATCAGTGAGGGAAAGCGTTATAATTGGGAATCCTTTTTAAAAAAAACACATTTGTTACCAATGATTGTTGTTGTCAAAAACGAAAGCCTCAGAAATCATTATATTATTATTTATAAGATTAGTAAGAAGAAAGAGCAAATGATAGTAGGAGATCCAAAAGAGGGAATAAAAACAATATCTTTTTCTCAATTTCAACAAATTTTTACAGGAATCACAATTTCTTTTCTGTTAGTAGAACCGATTATCCAAAATGCTACCCATTCGCTTTCAAAAACTCTTTTCACATTTTTAATTCGAAATAAAAAAAGTCTAATTTTATTAGGATCCATTTTATTCATCTATTTGTTTTTTCAATTGATAACATCTTTTACGATGAGATATTTTATTCGCGGTATTGAGTTTCAAAAAGATAAAATGTACTTTTACATGATTTTTTTCACCTTTCTTAGTTTTCAATGGTTACAAAAAATATATGAATATTACATAGAAAAAGTTTTCTTTCATCTCAAGATAAAATTACAAAAATGTTTAGAACATCGTTTTTATTTTCATTTATTATCTATGGATTTAGAACAGATTTGTTATAGCGCTTCCTCACATTTCATAAATAAAAAAGAGGAATTTCATATTTGGTTTGAAACATTCATCTCCTTCATTCAATTTTGTCTTTTGAAAATTCCTTTTTTATTTGTGCTTCTTCTTCTATTTTTAATATTATTTCGTGATTTTTTTGTTTTAATTATTTTCTTTACCATTTTTACAATTTTATATTTTTTTCTATTTTATCAAATGGTAAAGAGAAAAGAAGAACAAATACGTACGTTAAAAGAAAAAGAAATGATTTACTTTGCAGATACGACAGATAATTTGTCA
>JAGZRP010000218.1 GCA_018381595.1 Bacillota bacterium | reverse complement strand
TTATCATTATTGCTGCAACAAACCGTCCAGACGTATTAGATCCAGCTTTACTTCGTCCAGGTAGATTTGACCGCCAGGTTACTGTGAATTTGCCAGATGTAAAAGGTAGAGAAGAAATTCTTGAAGTACATGCGAAAGGAAAAACATTTTCTAAGAGTGTTTCCCTTAAAAATATTGCAAAACGTACTGTAGGATTTAGTGGTGCTGATTTGGAAAACTTATTAAATGAAGCAGCATTACTTGCGGTAAGACGTGATAAGAATCAAATTACGATGTCTGAAGTAGATGAGGCACAAGATCGTGTTATGATGGGCCCAGCTAAGAAGAGTCATAAATATACAGAAAAAGAAAAACGTACAGTTGCATATCATGAAGCAGGACACGCAGTATTAGGTATTAAACTAGATAATGCCAATGAAGTACAAAAAATAACGATTGTGCCACGTGGAAATGCAGGTGGATATAATTTAATGCTTCCAAAAGAAGAAACTTATCTTTCAACAAAACAAGAATTGTTAGAACGTATTATGGGACTTCTAGGTGGTCGTGTTGCTGAAGAACTTGTGTTTGATGAAATGACAACAGGGGCACATAATGACTTTGAAAAGGCTACTAAAATTGCTCGTGCAATGGTAACAGAGTACGGAATGAGTGATTTAGGTCCAGTTCAATTTGAACATCAAGAAGATAGTGTATTCTTAGGTAGAGATTATAATAAGAGTCGTAATTTCTCTGGTCAGGTTGCATTTGAAATTGACCAAGAACAACGCAAGATTATTAATGAATGTTATGAGAAAGCAAAAAAAGTGATAAAGAGTAATCGTAAATTGCTAGACTTAATTGCAAATTCATTGTTAGAATATGAAACATTGACGAAAGAACAAATTGATTATTTAGTTGAGCATGGTAAGATGCCAGAAGAAGAAGTCATAGATGAGGAACCAACTGGATTTGAAGAATTATCTTACAATGATTTGAGTGAAGAATTGCTATATGAGTTATGTTTAGAAAGAAATATAGCTGTTACAAAAGAGATGACAAAAGATGAACTCATTAAATGCTTAAAGGAAGATGATAAAGAGGATGAAATTTAATCCTCTTTTTCTTGTGTTTCATATTGACTATTTTTTCTTTAACGATTATAATGTGTTTATAGTAGAAAGAGGGATTTCAATGAAAAAGGGATGGAGCAAATATTCAAAACTTCTTTTATGTTTTATGGCAGTATTATTAATTGTGACGGGATGTGGCTGTGATAAAAAGGAAAAGAAAGAGGACAAGAAAAAGACAGAATCAAAAGTAACATTACTAGATGATCAAACAGTAGAAGGGTTAGCAATTACTGGATTTAGTATTACTTATGATAAAGGTATGAGTAAGATTGTTGCAAATGTAAAAAATACGAATGCAACAGAACAATCATTAAAAACAATTGAGATTAACTTATATGATAAAAAAGGAAAAATGTTAATTCAAACATACGGATATATTGGTGATACGATTGCTGCTGGAGATAATAAGCAAATTATTACTGATGTAACAGAAGATTTAAGAAGTGCAACAAAAGTAGAATATAAAATTGCAAGATAAGTTCTTGCTTTTTTATTTGTAGATTGCATGGACAATAGATCCAAACTTTGATAAAATAGAATTTAGATGTGATTAGAAAATGGTGGTATTATGGGAAAAATTATTTCACTTGTAAACCAAAAAGGTGGAGTAGGAAAGACAACATCAAGTATTAACTTGGCAGCTTCATTAGGAGTATTAAAAAAGAAAGTGTTATTAATTGACTTAGATCCACAGGGAAATACAACAACAGGTGTTGGGATTAATAAAGCAGATATTAATAAAAGTATTTATGATTTATTAATTGGGGAAGCAACTCTTGATGATGTCATTGTAAAAACAAAGTTTAAAAATTTGTATGTGATTCCAGCAACGATTAATTTGGCAGGAGCTGACATAGAATTAATTGATAAAAGTAAAATGGATCCTACTTTTGTAAAAGGAGCTCAATTAAAAAAGCATTTGGAAGAAATTGAAGATGCTTTTGATTTTATTATTATTGATTGTCCTCCATCACTAGGAATTTTGACTACGAATGCGTTAACAGCATCAAATAGTGTAATTATTCCAGTACAATGTGAATTTTTCGCACTAGAAGGAATTATGCAACTTTTGAATACAATTATGTTAGCGCAAAAGAATTTGAACCCTAATTTAACAATTGAAGGGGTTTTACTTACTATGTTAGATTCTAGAACCAATTTAGGTCTTGAAGTTGTAGAGGATATTAAAAGTTATTTCAAAGAAAGAGTTTATGATACAATTATCCCTCGTTTGGTTCGCTTATCAGAAGCACCAAGTCATGGAGAACCAATTTTAGTATACGATCCACAGAGTAGAGGTACAGAAGCATATTTAAACCTTGCAAAGGAAGTGATTGAGAGAAATGGAAACTAAAAAAAGAGCTTTAGGAAAAGGATTAGAACAGTTGTTTAATTCAGAAGCATTAGATGTAAATGAATTTGAAAAACAAATATATGAATCAACACCAAAAGAAGAAATTATGGAAATTGATATCAATGAGTTGAGACCAAATCCATACCAACCAAGAACAGTATTTAATGAAGAACATTTACAAGAACTTGCTTCATCTATTAAAGAACATGGTGTTTTTCAACCAATTATTGTAAAAAAGAGTATCAAAGGGT
>JAGZRP010000217.1 GCA_018381595.1 Bacillota bacterium | reverse complement strand
GGTGATCGTGTTGATAAGAATAGCAATATGTGATGATGAAATCGGTACTTGCTCTGATATTGAAAACATGATTTTAAATTATGCTAAACTTCAAGCATTGCAGATAGACACAGAAGTATTCTATTCGGGAGAAACTTTGTTCAAAACGATAGAAAACAAAGATAAATATGGGTTAATATTTCTGGATATTCAACTTTTGCAGCTTGACGGTGTTCAAGTCGGAAAGCAGATAAGAGAACGACTTGGAAATGAAAAAATCAGTATTGTATATATTTCTTCTAAAGAAACTTATGCAATGAGTTTGTTTCAAGTTAGACCGCTTGATTTCCTCATAAAACCCATTACACAAAAAACCGTCAATGAAACCATAGATAAATACATACGTCTGAATAATCTTATGAAGAATGATTTTTTCTTTCACATAGGGAAATCAATACAACGGCTATATTTAGATGAAATTTTCTATTTTGCCTGTAATGGAAAGAAGATAGAAATACATACCGACGCAGGTGTAACAACCTTTTATGGAACCATGCAGGAAGTAGCAGAGCAAGTGGACGGAAAAGGATTTTGGACAATCCATAAATCATATATTGTAAATTCTTCCTATGTTTCCATTTACAAATATGACGCTGTTCAAATGACAGACGGTACTATTTTACCAATAAGCCAAAAATATAGAAAACTTATGAAATCTTGTCTGACGGAACTTTATCGAAAGGAGTGAGTTTATTGTTATTATGTTATATTGCTATTTTTATGATTGATGCAGTACATATTTTACTGCTTATGCGTTTTTGCACAAACTGTATTGGAAAGCACCGGGTTAATAAAAAAATAGTGGGAATTATTTTTGCCGCCTTTTTTATTGTTAGCTGTTATTTAAGGCTTATGCCTGTTTCAAAAAAATTTTCTGCTGCAAATACAATTCTGTTTGTATTTGAAATTCTATTCTTACTTGTTGTGGTATTTCTTTTTCAAGGAAAGATTGCTGTACGTCTTGCTGTTGCCCTGCTATTGCCTGTCATATATTGGGGATTAAACTGGATTATTTTAAAAACCTGCTTCCATGACACATTTGTAGAAAACAAACAATGCTTAGTCAGCACAGGAATAGCAATCGTGATATTTTCCATTCTTGAGTTTGCATTAGAAAAATGGAAAAAATCAAAAAGAGAGCAGGAACGGGAAATATTAGAACAGGAAATCCGTATGTATGAAAACCAATTTGAAATAATACAGCAATCACAGATAAATACACGTTCTCTGAAGCACGATATGAAACATCATATAAAAATGCTGTCTGATTTAATATCTTCCGGGGATAAGGATGCTGCCCTTAAATATCTTTCGGATATGGGAGATTTCATGGATCACACAGAGAAATTTGTATCGTCCGGCAATGAACGTATTGACAGCATTTTAAATTATTATATCGAAAAAGCGAAAAATACGGATATTCATGTATCTTGGAAAATCCAAATACCAGAGCAGATTGAAATTTCAACATTTGACACCAATGTGATTTTAAGCAATCTGCTGGATAATGCGCTGAACGCATTATCAGATATACCAAATCCGACTTTGGAAATTTTTATGAAATATGACCGTGGGATTCTTTATATCAATATTCAAAATAATTGCAATCACGAACAACCCTCTATACATGCCATACTTTCTGCTTTTGAGCCAGAAAATGAACATGGATATGGCTTAAAAAATGTACAGCGCATTGTCGAAAAATATCATGGTAATCTATCTACCGAATGTGTAAATGATGTTTTCAATGCAAGCATTCTGCTGTTTCTATCCAACATAGAAAAAAGTGAATAGAATCCTAAACTATATCAAAGTCCGTCACTTCTGTTTTGAAGCGGCGGACTTTTTAATTTTTCCTTTCAACCGTGCAATTTTTCCAACCAGCCGTCTATCCTGTTTAAGTCTGCTATTATGGCATTAGATAGGAGGATAACAGTATGCAAGAAGAAAAGATACGGTATTATTTTGTTGACGGGATAAGGGGCGTTGCTATTATCAATATGGTTATATTTCATTTTTTATACGATGTGTATATTGTGTATGAAAAATCTCCAACATGGTATAGCCTTCCGGCAATCCATATCTGGCAACAGGCGATATGCTGCACATTCATTTTTATTTCTGGTTTTGTATGGGTATGGGGAAAAGAAAAGAATTTACGGCGTGGAATCATATTTAATCTTTTGGGGCTGCTGATTTCAATTATTACATTAGTAGCCATTCCCGCGCAAATAATTTGGTTTGGAATATTAAATTTTATGGGTTGTGCAATCCTTCTTACGCTTCCTTTAGAAAAACTATTAAAGAAAATCCCTGCTATCTATGGAATGGCAATCTGCTTTTTGCTGTTCCTGCTTTGCAAACAAATACAATTTGGTCAAATTGGAATAACCGGTTTGCTACAAATTCAAGTTCCAAATCTATTATACAATATAAAAATACTTACACCGTTAGGCTTTCCGCATGAGGGGTTTCATTCAAGTGACTACTTTCCTATTTTTCCGTGGATATTTTTATATTTATGCGGGTTTTATTTTAATCAGATATTCATGAAACATTATACATGGCAAAAATACGCCCAGCGTAAATTACCCTGCTTATCGGTTTTAGGAAGCAAAACAATCTGGATATATCTGCTTCATCAGCCATTCAGTATGTTAATTTGCTTATTGGTTTTTCATTA
>JAGZRP010000216.1 GCA_018381595.1 Bacillota bacterium | reverse complement strand
CAATGTTTTTTTCTGTAATTGTAATCATCGTTGCAGTTATTATTTATTTTTTCACAATAGATACTTTAGGTGTGGAACTCACAAGTTGGTTGTGCATCTTAGGTGCTGGACCTTGTGTAGCATTAGGATTTATCACTTATCAAGGAATGAATGCTGAAGAAATCTTTATGACAGCCATTTATTCTTTTTTATTATCTAAAACACAGCTCATATTCCAACCAATAAATATCTATTATGAGACATTAAAGCCATATATTGAATCAAAGATAAAGGAGGAATCAAAATCATATGATAAAAAGCTACGAGAGATTAAAAAAGAAAGAAAAACAAAAAAATGAAGTTGTCTAAATATGTACAAGATATTATTAATATAGATGTCATCTATGAAGATGGCATTTTTAAGATAGCAATAAATTTACGAAATCATATCTTTTTAGTGACATTAACTATGCGAACGCATTGAAGGAACAAAAGGAGGGTGGTACTATGTCAAGAAAAAGTGCCATCATTTATTGCCTTAGATATAGTGTTTTCCATATCATCAGTATTCTATAATCCTAGACAAGCTGATAGATCTCCCTGTGGATCAAAGTCAACCATCAATACTTTTTTACCTTGATTGGCTAAACCTATACCTACATTTTTAGTAGTAGTGGTTTTTCCTGTTCCATCTTTTTGGTTTGCAACTACTATTACATTGCACTTCTTTGTCATATAAATTTACCTCCTTTCTCATGGCCAGTGCTAAGACTGGCTATGTAATTTTTTAATGATGGATACTTTTTCTTACTAATAATAAATTGATTATTAGTACATTTAAAATATAAGAAAAATATCTAAGAAATCATAATTTGTGGAAAAAAACTTATATGTGAGTGCTAAATTTTGAAGAAAAATATAGCTACGTATAAGTATCAAAAAATGTATTTGTTAGTAACTGAAAAATCGTTAGGAGTTTTATAAAGTTTTAACACGTTTATTTAATATAATCCGAAATTTTTACTGTGTAAGAAAAACAAAAAACTCTGATTAAATCAGAGTTTTTCGCAATATTTAGAAAATACCTAATTATTTACAAGCTTCTTCGATCGATACTGCGAATGACTTTTTATAGATTATATTAAGGCTCAGTAAGTCTATTTCAACCTGTAGAAGTTTTTATAAATCAATAATTAATTCAATAATATAAAATATATAATACCCTGTTAGTAACATGTTAGTAATTCACGAAATTTTTTATCAACCCACAAGGTCTTATTAATTCTATAGAATACCTGTTGCACTATTCGGCTGTAACTACAGAAAGTATATTTTTTCTACTTCACTGATTAGTTCCTCTATATTTCTATGAGTATACACTTTTTCAGTAATATCACGTATTTCATGACCAACAATTTTTTTTAAAATATAATCATTAATTTTGCATTTTTTAGCATAGGTGATAAATGTATGTCGTGTTTCATGCGGAGTATGATGCATGTTTAATGCTGTCATTACTTTTGAAAACCTTCCTCTATATCTATCATAGGAGAGAGGTGTATATTCATGTTCAAAAGCATTATAGTCATTAAACAAATATTCATTATCGGGGTTATATTTTTTCTTAATTATTGATTTGATTTCTGATTTAATTGGGACAATTCTATTTGTTCCAGCTTTTGTTTTAGTACCACCAATAATGTAGCCTTCCTCTAAATGAATATTTTCATTTTTGATACTTATTAATTCTATGGGTCTAAATCCTGTATAAATTCCTACTAATATCATATCAGTAAAAGGAAGATCTTCTGTATGCTCCCACATCGTTTTGATTTCATTATGAGAGAAAGGAATTTTTTCTTTTTTTCTTTTAACTTTAACTGAATTGCATAGTTCAGCATAATTTTTATTAACGATATCATACTTTAAAGCATATCTATATATTAAATTATACATTGATTTCATTCGTGATTTTGTTGCATCTCCTACCTCAGCATTTTCTATGACTCCTTCAAGATGATTAGGTCGAATGTCTTTAAAACGCATGTTGTGTAATGGCTTTGAATGATTAAACGCTGCTGTGTATGTTCTAATCGAAGACTTATTATTTAATTTTTTAAAATGTTCTTCTGACCATTTCTCATATAATTCAGCAAAAGTAATAGATTCAGTTTGAATGTCATAAGGATTTTCATGATAATTAGTAAGAGCACTTAATGCTTCTTTTTTTGTACAATAATAACCTAATATCATTTTCTCTCTTTTGATATTATTTTTGACTCGCACATATCCTTTAGTCAAAACAACCATATAAGGATTTCTTCTATTTCCTTTCAATTTATAGATACTTCCAAATCCGTTTGGTAATTTCATTGCTACCACTCCTTTCGCTGCTATTATAGAATAGAAGATATAAGAAATGAAATGTATAAAAATTCTATGAGTACATTTGACAACTACTCCGTGTATATATATCCTGTATATTCATATAATTTTTTAGGTGAAACGTAATATGAATATTCCGAAGATCCTTCTTTTCTATATGCAACACCAATTGGAAGCCATTTTTCTTGAATTCCAATTCTTACAAATTGTTTGTCCTTTTTCATTATCTTGGCTACCTCAGAGATAGGTACATTGTTGCCACTGAATTGTATAATATCTTGTTTGATCATAACTCTAATTTCCTCCTTTTCTTATAGGTATAAGTCCAAGACTGATTTTCAAACGTTTATCTAAAATTTTCATA
>JAGZRP010000215.1 GCA_018381595.1 Bacillota bacterium | reverse complement strand
AGTCCTTTTGACGTAGAGATAATTGCAATACCAAGTCCATTTAGTACACGTGGTACTTCGTCGGCTTTAGCATAAACACGTAATCCTGGTTTTGAGATTCTTTTAAGTCCTGTAATAACACGTTCTTTTTTAGCTCCATATTTTAGAGATAGAACGATGATATCTTGCACTTTTTCATTTTTAATTTTGTAATCACTAATAAATCCTTCATCTTTTAAGATTTTAGCAATTTCTACTTTGATTTTTGAAGCGGGTACTTCAACTTCTGTGTATCGCATTTGATTTGCATTACGAATTCTTGTAAGCATGTCTGCGATTGGATCTGTTACCATAATTATCCTCCCTTCTTACTACCAGCTAGATTTTTTCATTCCTGGTATTTGTCCTTTGTATGCTAGTTCTCTAAAACAAATACGGCAAATTCCATATTTTCTTAGAACTGCGTGAGGTCTTCCACATCTTGAACAACGTGTATATTCACGTACTTTAAATTTCTGTGGTCGACTTGCTTTTACTTTCATGCTAGTTTTAGCCATAAAATTCCTCCTAATTCATATATTAGTTCTTAAAAGGCATTCCAAAACCTTTTAATAAGTCATACGCTTCGTCGTTTGTATTTGCTGTTGTAACAAAAACAATATCCATACCACGTACTTTAACAACGTTATCATAATCTATTTCTGAGAAAATTAGTTGTTCAGTTAATCCTAATGTATAGTTTCCTCTTCCATCAAATGAACGATGTGAAACTCCTCTAAAGTCACGTACACGAGGTAATGTAATACTAACTAGTTTATCTAGGA
The DNA here is from genome assembly GCA_018381595.1 of Bacillota bacterium. Classification (GTDB taxonomy): domain Bacteria; phylum Bacillota_I; class Bacilli_A; order RF39; family UBA660; genus UMGS2016. The sequence goes on along the minus strand of JAGZRP010000215.1, from coordinate 1,968 downwards.
AGTTATACATGTTTTCTCCACGTAATGTTACTTTACATCCAATAGGTTGCCCTTCTCTGACTTTAAATCCTGCAATTGCTTTTTTTGCTTTCGTAACAACAGGTTTTTGTCCAGTAATTTGTGCTAAGTCTTCAACTGCTGCATCTAATAATTTAGAATTGATAGTTGCGTCTCCAACACCCATATTTACAACAATTTTATCAAGTGCTGGAACTTCCATCACACTTTTGTAATTATATTTTTCTCTTAAGCTAGGTACGATTTCCTTATTGTATTTCTCTTTTAGGCGGTTCATAATTTACCCTCCTTCCAATTAGTCAAGGTTTGAATTAGATTTTTTTGTACATCTAACTTTCTTACCATTTTTATCAGTTGTATGTCCGATTCTAGTTCTCTTTTTTGATTTAGGATCAAGAATCATAACGTTTGAAGCATGAATTGGAGCATTCATTTCAACAATGCTTCCTGCACCTTGTCCGTTAGGTTTTACGTGTTTTTTAACAACATTAACACCTTCTACAACAACGCGATTTTCATCTCTTAAAACTTTTGTGATGATTCCTTCTTTTCCCTTATCTTTTCCGGTAATAACAACTACTTTATCTCCAGACTTTAAGTTCATGTTCATCCTCCTTATTATGGGACTATAACACTTCTTTAGCAAGTGAAACAATCTTCATAAAATTTTTGTCACGTAATTCACGTGCCACTGGTCCAAATACACGAGTTCCAACTGGAGTTCCATCATCTTTAATAATAACGCAAGCATTGTCATCAAATTTAATGTAAGATCCGTCTTCACGTCTTAAACCAGCTTTGCTTCTAACGATTACAGCTTTAACTACTTTACCTTTTCCAACTGTTCCGTTAGGAGTTGCTTTTTTTACAGTTGCAACAACTATATCACCAATATTTCCCGTTCTTACTTTACTTCCACCAAGTACACGAATGATTGAAACTTCACGTGCACCTGAGTTATCAGCTACTTTTAAACGAGACTCTTGTTGTACCATGTTTTATCCTCCTTTTCGAGCAGCAATTATAAAACGATTGCTTTTTCTACTACTTCGACTAAACGGAAATGTTTGGTTTTTGAAATTGGACGTGTTTCAACAATACGAACAATATCTCCAACATTTGCAACGTTTTTTTCATCGTGGGCAGTATATTTCTTTGAGTATTTTGCACGTTTTTTATAAATAGGATTGGTTTTGTAAGTTTCAACTAAAACTGTAATTGACTTATCACCTTTGTTGCTTACTACTTTTCCTACTAGTTCATGAGTTTTCTTTTCCATAATGCCCTCCTAGTTTCCTTTTAGCTCACGTTCACGTAAGATTGTTTTCATACGTGCTACAAGCTTTCTAAGTTCTTTAATTCTTGAAGGTTTTTCAAGATTTCCAGTGGCTGCATTGAAACGTAAGTTAAATAGTTCTTCTTTGCATTCTTCGATTTTTTTCATGATTTCTTCGTTTGATAATTCTCTGATTTCACTATTTTTCATTCGTTTCACCACTTTCTCTTTTTACAAATTTACATCTCATTGGAAGTTTATGCATTGCAAGTCTTAAAGCTTCACGTGCTGTTGCTTCATCAACTCCTCCAACTTCAAACATAATTTTACCTTTTTTAACAACGGCTACCCATACTTCAGGGTCTCCTTTACCTTTACCTTGACGAGTTTCAAGAGGCTTTTTCGTTAATGATAAGTGTGGGAAAATATTAATCCATACTTTTCCTCCACGTTTCATAAAACGAGTCATAGCAACACGGGCTGCTTCAATTTGTTGTTGACTTACCCATGCACCGTCAAGTGCCATAAGACCATATTCTCCAAAATGTAATTCAGTATTACCTTTTGCATCTCCATCATATCTTAGACGGTGAGGTCTACGATATTTAGTTCTTTTTGGAATGACTGCCATTTTCATTACCTCCCTTATTTTTCTTGGAAGGAAGGATTTCTCC
>JAGZRP010000214.1 GCA_018381595.1 Bacillota bacterium | reverse complement strand
TTTATAAACATCTTTTGTTACTAAATTCATAACGGTACTATAAGTTTGGTCATTGATTTTTTGGCTCAATTCTTGTACATTGTTTGTCATAATATAGTAAAGACCCAAGCTTTGTTTATTTTCTAGTTGATGATAATCTTCATCACTTAGCATAAAACGAGTCATCCCAACCATTTCACTTCCAAATGCAGCGTCTTTCATTTTTACTTTAATTTTGAATTCACGTTCTTGTGTTTGAACTTTAATAATAATTTTATCTCCAATTTTTAATTGATTCTTGTTCATAACACTATTAGAAAGTGCAATTTCTCCTTTTTTTAAAACAAATGCGTTTCCTTTTTCATCATAAACTTTATTAAAATCAACATCCATCTTTCCCGCATAGAGACTAACACCATTTAAATTAATTGGTTCTACTTTATTTTCTTTTTTGATTTTCGTATCCTTTTCTGATAATATCAAAAATTGATTATAATCATAAGTAGAAATTAACCCCTCGTTTTTTTGCGTTTCTAACCATGTATCAATTTGCTTCTTTTCTCGATTGGAATTTACAATTAAATTAACATCTGGTACGTTCGCATAATCCATATAATATTCCATACTAGAATTTACAACTAAAATATTATTCACACTACTCGCTAGAAAAACAGTAGCAAGTGTGATAAATAAAAATAAAATTAAATTAATCCCAATTCTCTTTGATAAATCTTTTTTTAACATTCGACCCAACATGATAACTCCTCTTTCCTTTGTTTCTATTATAAATTAAAAATTATTAAGAAATCCTTAAATGAGTTCATTTTGTCATATTATTTTTATATTTCACAAAAAAAGAAAGAACATTGTCTTTCTTCCTAACAACAAATATGTCAATTTTATGCTCCTAGTAAATAAGGATTTGCTTGTGTTCCATCGCCACCAATGGATTCTATATCTGGGCGTAGATAAGTAACTGGACGAACTGTAGATTGATATGTTACATTTTGAAAAGATTGACTACCGCTACTACTAATCCAAGAAACTGTCGAATTTGTCGATGAAGGAGTGATAGCCCATTGTTCTTCATTTTTATAAAGCCAATTTCCTTCTGTTGAACAATTTACATCAAGATAGTACTCTGATAAATAACGATTGCAACTGCTTCTTGCAGCATACCCATAATCACTTGGATACATTAATCCATACCAACGACGTTCTTCCACTGCATTCCATTTATATACTTCTTTTCCTCTCTCCTCTTGATACATTGCCTTAGGGGTTCTATATACAGAATAACGAGCATCAACACCACCTAGATAGTAAGTTTCCACAAATATTTGAGCTTTTACTTCATCTTTTAAAGGTGTATAAAATTCTCGATATAAAATACTATTCAATGTTGCATGATACCAATCATTTTCTTGATAATCATTATGCCACTGCATACTTTTAAGTGACTCATTTCGAATGATTTTTACTTTTTTATCAAAGACCCCAATCACCCTCCATAATTCATCATTAAATAAAACATAATTTTTCACTTCTGCATCAGATCCTCGATAACGTATATTCGTGTAGTCATCAGTAAATAATCCCTCTTGATTACCATCTTTATTTTTATTGGTAATTACTTGTGCAAAGGTTATTCCTGCAATTTTACAAGTGTCTTTATCATATTTTTCTACTTTGACCTCTTTATCGTTTTCCACTTTGATTGCACACCAAGAATCATTATAAATTACAAGAGAAATATCTCCATCTTTTGTAATCATCATGCGTCCACCTATTGGTTCTTGTCCTTTATAAGCTAATTTCTTTTCTCCTACTTCTGGTAATGGAATCATTTCTCCTTCATACGTATTCTCACTTTCAAGTAATACTTCTGCAGTATATTTTTCTCCTGCCTTTAAGATTCCATAAGCCGTATCTTTAAATGCATTCTTCTTTGCTTTTGTGATTGTTCCCATAATGAGTGGCGTTGCGATTAACGCAATCACAGCTAATATTACAATCACAGCTAATAATTCGATCAATGTAAATCCTGTTTTTCTTTTCATTTTTTACTACCTCTCTCTATCTTGTCATTTTATCACATATTTTCCTTTATTTATATAGGATTTTTGTTGTGAAAGAATATCAAAAAGCGAGATAATTTGCACACAGCAAAAAAGTTGTTTCCACTACGAAAACAGCTTCTGTTTCTATTTTTATTATCTAATTTATCTACTTTGGTATTGGAAGTATTACTTAAATACCCCCCCCCCATGGTAACACTAAGCTAACATTCATACAATCACACACCTCTTTAGTTTTATTTCTAAAATTATATCAAATAAATTGATATCTGGCTAGTATCAAATAACTGATTGTAATTTTTTCTTGTAAACTAAAAAAAGATAGAATCTCTTCTATCTTGTAAACTGTTTTGCTTTTTCTAAGTAAGTATCTCCTATTTCAAATGATTTCAAATATTGTTTTAGAAAATATACTTTTTCGAGGTTATTTGGAAATACAATATCTGCAAATTCGAAAGCTTGCATTGGATAAATAGTTCGATAATCTTTGATAGAAAATCCTTCCATATTGATTTCCTTTCGTTTTTCTACTAGTTCTTCATTCCAATTTTCTTGTTTAACACATTGCAACATACGTACAAATAAGTTGAGATTATTCTGCCAGACAATTGGGTTCAATGTTCCATTAGGAGCTTGAAAATGAACCATGTTTGATTCTTTCATATAAACACCCCAATATTTAAAATATGGTAGGTTTTCAAAGAATTCTCTTACTG
>JAGZRP010000213.1 GCA_018381595.1 Bacillota bacterium | reverse complement strand
GCTTAGCTCACTCATCTTTTCATTTTATTAAACAAAGAGTCGCATATATTCTATCTTTGTACAGCGATTCATTACAATATCCTGTCTATTAGACTGACGAAGAATAGTCTCTGCCTCTTCATTTTCAAGACCGATTTGACTCCAAAAAACTCTGTCCTTCGTTTCAAGAAAATCATAAGCAACATCTGGTAAATACTCACTGCGGCTAAAAACATCAACAATATCTACTGAAAACGGGATGTCCTTAAGATAAGCATAAACATGCTCTCCTAGAAGCTCCTGACCTTCTAGTTTAGGATTTACTGGTATGATACGATAACCAGCAGCTTGTAGGAAATGCGCAACTTGATAAGATGCTGCCTCCTTACGATGAGATAGACCAACGATTGCGATAGTCTTTGCTGATTTTAAATAAGATTCTATAACCTCAGCACTAGGGTTTTGAAATGAATAAGACATTTGACTCTCCTCATCGTTCAAAAAAATAAACTCTCCCTAAATGGAATGGCCATGATTACTTAGCTAAGCTCAGAAACGATGGCTTTAATTTGTTCTTTTGTATGGACACCTGCAACTTGCTTAACAACCTCACCATCTTTTTTGAATAACAAAGTTGGGATAGACATAATTCCAAATTTTTGTGCTGTTTCTGGATTCTCATCAACATCAATCTTCACAATCTTTAGTTCATCTTCTGAAATTTCTTCAGAAAGTTGCTCAAGAATTGGTGCTTGCATCAAGCAAGGCCCACACCAAGTAGCCCAAAAATCAATCAAGACGAGTCCTTCAGCTGTTTCTTGTTCAAATGTAGTGTCTGTTACTACTTTTGTCATTTAATTATCCTCCTAGATATTATAAAACATTTGTAGACCTATTCTATATGATTCTAAAGGCCATTGCAAGAATTTGATACATACATAAGAATTTCTTATCAAATATTAGTCATTGCCTATCATGAACATCACTTGCCCATAGAATACCTTGAGAGTATAATAATAAATAAACTAAAAAAATAGAAGAGAGTAAATATGGATAAAGATGCAATGATTACCTATCTCATAGGTGAACTCAAAAAAGAAAATCTAGAATTACATGATTTGATTGTTCCAGAAGAGCTCGAAGAAAAGCAGAAACTCCTAAGAGCACTCTTTAATACTCGTAAACCAATGGCAGCATCAACACAATTCTTGACCATACAAGACCTTTACCTACAAGTTAGAAAAGGTGAACGAGGAATTGTACAACTCAACTCTCTCCAGTCTATTCCTCAAGATAAGAGAATCTATCTATGGAAAGGTGATATTACAAGACTAGAGATCGATGCAATAGTAAATGCAGCAAATAAGACCTTACTTGGATGTATGAAACCACTCCATAATTGTGTTGATAATGCTATTCATACATATGCAGGTGTCCAGTTACGTCAGGCTTGTTTTGAACTCATCTTAGAACAAGGATATGAAGAACCAGTAGGAATGGCTAAAATAACCCCAGCCTACAATCTCCCTTCTGCCTTTGTTATCCATACAGTTGGTCCAAAAATTGGAAACCAAGTAACAGCAATTGACGAAGATCTTTTGATTAAATCATATCTTTCAGTATTAGCACTAGCTGAAAAAAACAAGATAGAATCAATTGCTATACCATGTATATCAACTGGCGATTTCAATTTTCCAAAACAAAAAGCAGCAGAGATCGCAATCAAAACTGTAAAATCCTTTATTGATCACTCTGAAATTGTTAAAAAAGTTATTTTTAACGTCTTTGATGATGAAAATTTAAATATTTATCAAAAACTTCTTGCAGAATAAAAAAGAAAATCAAAATGATTTTCTTTTTTATTCTAAAGTTAATTGTTCTTTTGACAAAGCAAAGAATACAGGGAAATCATTTTTTAGATTAACAAAACTAGCTTCTTTAGACAAAAAACTATGCTCTGAAACAGTTGTACAAACTAGAATACAATCTTGATTTACCATTCTATACAGAAAAGAAAGTTTAGAAAGTTTAACACTTTTAACAGAAATCTCTATAGAAACCTGATCTGCGAAAGTTGTTGTAGCTTTGTATTCACACGAAATAAAAATAACAGGAGAAATAATACCCTCCTCTTCAATTTTTCATAAGGCCATCCTAAATTCCTTAGAAAAAAGTTCTGGCCTTTTCCATCCATTGAACATGATTTGAATGATGAGTAATTCCCATTCGATCTGTTTCATAATACTGACCCTCGTGTTTACAAACAAACATAAGAACCTCTAAATAAATAACTTAAGAGATAAAATCTAAAATGTCTTCCTCAGAGAGCGAAGAGTCACAAACAACCTTCGCAGCTCCTTTTTCTGAGACAAACAATGCAGGTACAGTCGCAATACCATAGCGTTTACGTAAAGCCTGAATCTCTCCAAGTTCATCAGTATTTTCACTATTAATATAAAAAATATTAAATTCAGACTTACGTGCAACATTTGATAATTTAGGCTCAAAAAGCTGACAATACGGGCATGAAGGACGTCCAATAAACAAAATAAATTTTTCAGCTGAAGCAATGTTCTCCTTAGCCGAAGAGACAGAAATAGGCGTAAAAGCCGATGCAAAAATTGACATAATAATACCTCAAATAAAAAATATATTCATATAATACCTAAAAAATTAGTAATTAACAAGAAAACAAACCAAAAAAGCTAGACAATGTCTAGCTTAAAAAATATACTCCGCCAGTAGGACTCGAACCTACGACATCATGATTAACAGTCATGCGCTACTACCAACTGAG
>JAGZRP010000212.1 GCA_018381595.1 Bacillota bacterium | reverse complement strand
CCTCTGGCAATTGCTATTGCTTTAATCGCTTGATTCAATGCTCCAGCACCAATTGCTTGAATTTCTACAGTATCATGTTCTCGAATCGCATTAGCTAAAGCTCCTGCTACTGAATTTGGATTTGATTTTGATGAAACTTTTAGTGTTTCCATAATTTGATTCCTCCCTTTTCTTACATTTAATACTATGACCTAGTTTTATGTTTTATGAAAAGAAATTGTATCTCACTCATGTTTAACACACATTCCAAAAAATATTTCCAACATACAATATATTAGGTTTGGCAAAACCTTTGAAACACCCCCCAGAGAGAAGATTTCTTCTCTCTTTTTTTGTACATCAAACATATTTATATTGAAAAAAAGAAAAAAGTGTTTACAATTTTTTTCTTTTCTCATATAATGGAAATATGCAGGTGTGGTTCAATGGTAGAACATGGCCTTGCCAAGGCTAGGACGCGGGTTCGATTCCCGTCACTTGCTCCATTTGAAAATAACTTATGAACCTATAGAGTTCGTAAGTTTTTATTTTATATAAAATACAAGTTCTCTTATCATAGAAAGGAGGACTTTTTTGATGCTGGAATTGAAAATAATTGAAACATGAAAGCCAAATACTGAATTTTTTGAGATTATGAAAGATTACACATACAAAATTAAGAAAGAAAAAATGAAACACATTATTGTTGATGTTTATACTGATGCAGGGCATTCTGGAAAAGATTTAATGCCACCAGAAATGCAAAGATTACTTATGACATTAAATCTAAAAAGGTTGATAACTTAATCGCAATTAAGGTAGATATACTAACAAGAAATAATTATGATGGCTTTTAACTACTCAATTACTGTGAAGAACACCATGTTTAGAGCTTTATGATGTGTAAATGATGAAATGATATTTGGCATAAATTTAGTCTTTGGACAAAGAAAAAGATTAGTAGATTTATATCTAAGTTCTACCTTAAATGTTGAAGCTACCAATCATAAAAATTTTCTATCATACTTTTTATTTTCCTTCATTTTAAATATTTAGTATCTGTGTTATTTAATATTTGCATTTGCGATATTGCAATCATATTCATTTTTTTTAATCGTTCAGATTGTTTTACTCCCTCATTAATGAATATCGAATTTATATTTTCTAAATTTGCTAAACAAATCAATTCATTGATAGTAGCATAATCTCTAATGTTACCGTCTAAATTAGGATTTTTATTTCGCCATTGCTTTGCAGTAATACCAAATAAGGCCATATTTAAAACATCTGCTTCCTCTGCATATATATGATTTATTTGTTCCTTAGTTAACTCAGGTACTAAATTTTGTTTAATAGCATCAGTATGTATTCTGTAATTTATTTTTGAGAGTTCTCTTTTAGCATTCCAACCAAGTTGTTTTTGTTCTTCTGATTTTAATCTTTCAAATTCTTTAATAAGTAATAGTTTAAACTTTGGACTAATCCACATTCCAAATTCAAAAGCAATATCTTTATGTGCATATGTTCCACCATATCTTCCTGCTTTTGACATTATACCAATTGCATTTGTTTTTTCTACCCATTCTTTTACACTAATTTTATAACTATTTAACCCTGCCTGACTTTTAATTATGGCGAATTCGCCATAATTAAAATTAGGGTTATGAATTTCTTCCCAAATGCCTAAAAATTCAATAGTATTCCTATTTCTTAGCCAATCAGATACAAAAAAATCACCATCTTTAGATTTAAGCATATCTGTAATCGAAATATAATCTTCATCTGCTATTTTAAAATAAGAAATTTTCTGATTTAAAACACTTAATTCAGCCATATCTAACCTCCTTTACCATAAATTAATCTATTTATGCCTCCTTACTTTTTATAAGATAAATGTCTTTAGCATTTAATCCATCTTTAACAAATAATTCTGGAATATTGCAGTCTTTATCTTCAATTCCTTCTAACTTTAATCTAGCCATTGCTTGATTAAAAGATTTTTCAAGAGAAAATCCAAAACCAATAGATGAATACAATTGTGATGCGAATAGCATCGCAACATCTTCTCTAACAGATGTATTCATGCCTATTGTTGCCTCAACATACTCAACTGTACTTTCAGCAATATTAGACGAATAGCAATTGCTAAATACAACTAATCTTAAATCATCTGTAATAGCATTAATCATTTGTATAATTGCATCTATTCCAACAAGTTTAGGATTATCGTCTTTATCATGAAACACCAACTGGCCATTTTCTGTACCATGTCCTGTAAAATGAATTACTGTAGGATTTACTTCATTTATATATTGAAACAAATCATCTGTTCTTGTCGCCCATTTTGTCACGAAATTTATTGAGTCTCTATCAGGTGATTTTTGTATTGATTCGGCAATATCTCTAGCTTCTTTATCTAGACTTAATTTTTGCTGTTGCTTTAATTCCCCTTGTTCATCAGTAAATATAATATCTGGATTAGATGCAATAAATAATATATTTATTTTTTCTTTACTTGCTTTTAATTTTCTTATTTCATAATCTACTTGTATTTGATGTAATCTTTGATATTCAACTCTATCATTAATACTGTTTATTTCAATAGACCTCATATTTTCTAATTTTTTACTTTCTTTTTCCTGCTCTTTTTGCAACTTTATTTCATCGTTATACAATTCTTTTTCTTTTACAGCTATTTTTTTATCATACTCAGCCACTTTTTTGTCCGCATCGTTCTTCTTTTTTTCTTCTCTACTAATTTCATTAAGTCTACTTTTTATTGTGGAAGCTGATTTAGTATTTTTTAATT
>JAGZRP010000211.1 GCA_018381595.1 Bacillota bacterium | reverse complement strand
ATCATTTAAATATTATCTTTTTATTATTCATGCCATATCTAATAACACTAATCCTAAAAAAGTCCGGGTGTTTTACAGTTAAATAATATCAATTTTTTTGAAACGCTTGATATAGCGTTATTTTTTTTGTCAATTTTTTTGTATTTTTTATTCGTACTTTTTGGTACTTTATGATATAATAGTATCAGGAGGTGTTTCTTATGGCTAAACGTATCAAAACTACTAAATCTAAAAATTCTGAATCTTATTGCATCATCGATGACTATACTAATCCTTTGACACATAAACGTTCTACTTTCATCGTTGAAAAGTTAGGTTCTCTTTCCAGCCTGAAGGAAAAATATAATACTGATTCCAAAGATGTCGTGATGAAACATCTTAATCAGCATCTTGAAATACTCAAGGAACTTGATAAAGAAGAAAAATCTCCTGTCGATATTCTTCTTCATCCTCAAAAAATTATCGAAAAAAATGACATTCGCCTATTCAATATCGGCTATCTTTATCTAAGAAACATTCTTTCTTCTCTTGGTTTAAAGAATATTTCTAAAAATATTTCTGAATCATATCATTTTAAATTTGATCTTTATTCCATTATCGCCGATCTTGTCTGTGCAAGAATAATTTATCCCGGGTCTAAACGCTCTTCTTACCTGGATGCCCGGCATTTTATCGAGTCTCCTGAATATAAACTGGAAAATGTATATCGTTCTTTGCCTGTTATAGCTGATAACCGGTATTTCATTGAAAGCCAGCTGTATAAAAACAGCAGAGACATATGCAAACGCAATGACAGTATCCTTTATTATGACTGCACCAATTTTTATTTTGAAATAGAAGATGAAAATGATATCTGTGAATATGGCAAAAGCAAGGAACATAGACCTAATCCTATCGTACAGTATGGCTTGTTCCTTGATGCAGACGGATTGCCGATTGCTGACTATGTCTTTAGCGGCAAAAGTAATGAACAGCCTTCACTGAGAGAACTTGAAAAAGAAATTGACAAGGATTTTGAATGCAGCAGATTTATAGTAGTTGCTGATGCCGGTTTGAATGGATGGGAAAACAAGATTTACAATGACAAAAAAAGAAATGGTGCTTATATTGTCACCCAGCCTATCAAAGCGCTTAATAAGAAACTGAAGGAATGGGCACTGGAACCTGCTGGATGGAAAATCTTTGGAAGTGACCGGACATTTGATATCAGGAAACTTGAGGATGTAATAATTATTGACGGGAAAAGTTATAACGTCCATGAATTAACACTTTATAAGGACAGATGGGTACCGGTAACCAAAAAAAGTGAGCTTACAGGCAGAAAAGAAACAATAGAAGAACATCTTATAATAAGCTACAGTACTAAATACAGAGATTATCAGAAAAGGATAAGAAACAAAAAACTCGAAAGAGCAGGAAAATTACTAAAAAATCCAGGGAATATAAAAAACAGAAATCAAAGAGATCCGAGATACTATATAACCAGACAGTCAACTACCGCAGATGGTAAAAATGCTGATAAAGATCAGTACTGTATCGATATAAACAAAGTAGCCGAAGAAGAAAGATATGATGGATTTTATGGAGTTGTTACCGATTTAGAAGATGAAGATATTTCACTGATCATCAAAGCAAACAAACAGAGATGGGAAATTGAAGAAAGCTTCATGATCATGAAAAGTGAACTTAAAACAAGACCAATGTATGTAACAGTAAAAGAATCTATTGAAGGACATCTTTTGACATGTTTTATAGCACTGCTGGTATACCGGATACTGGAAAAATGTTATCTGAAGGAAAAGTACACATCAGAAACATTAATAAAGTCATTAAGAGAAATGAATATAACACATCTTACAGGAAACTGTTATGTTCCATCATTTACCAGAACAGAAATAACAGATGATCTGGCAGATATTTTTGGATTCCAGCCATCAAGAGAAGTGTTGACACAAAAATATTTAAAAAAATTTTCAAGAGTAGCAAATTCAAGAAAAAGTACGAAACTAAAATTAAAATCTGAATAAGTGAAAATGCCCATAAATTCAACGTTTATGGGCATTGCGCTCTAAAATAACTGTAAAAGATAGGATTATAACATTTAAAAATATATATTCAAATCATTATAAGTTAATTCAGCAGTTAATAAATCATTTAAATATTATCTTTTTATTATTCATGCCATATCTAATAACACTAATCCTAAAAAAGTCTTTAATCCTTAAATATCGATACATAATATATGCGAAATTACAAATAAGTTTATAATTTAAAAATGACATCACAGCAATATTTATGATGTCATAATAATATTGTAAAAGTAAAAAGGTAGCATTTAATAAATGAATTATAAATATTTATCTTAAAAATAATTTAAACATTTATCGAGAGGGCTTACACATAAAAAACTTTATTATCTACTACCTAAAAATATTATATCATTGAAAAACATTCATTTAAATTCACATTAATTATTCTATGTATCTAAAAAGGTAACACTTCTTTTAAAGTGTTACCTCATTTATTATTCTATTTACAAAATATTTCTCTAGGCAAATAACAATCACATATTGCATCAACAGCCCATTTTTTATAATACACTGCCAATTGCCTAGGTGATATTTCGTAGTTATCTAAAACCCATTTTCTTATTAATGTTACTTGTGAAGATGCATAAAAATAGATTGCATACTCTCTTTCTTTATCTTCTATTTTCGCTCCTGTTAGTATCTTTTTCATTAATTCCATCATATATTTAAGCAAATATTTTTCTAAGATGTACTCATCATC
>JAGZRP010000210.1 GCA_018381595.1 Bacillota bacterium | reverse complement strand
CTGGTGCTGGTGTCCATGGTGGTAAGGTCATTGTTGCTGGAACGCCTGAAGAAGTAATGGCATGTAAAGAATCAATTACAGGACAATATTTATCGGGACGATTAAAAATAGATGTTCCTAAAAAACGTCGTAAAGGAAACGGCAATTATATTTGGATCAAAGGAGCTAAAGAAAATAATTTAAAAAATATAAATGTAAAATTCCCACTTGGCTGTATGTGCGTTGTTACAGGGGTTTCTGGTAGTGGAAAGAGTACTTTAGTAAATGAAATTATGGGTAAAGCAATGATGGCAAAAATCTATCATTCTAAAGAAAAACCTGGTAAACATAAAGAAATATTAGGTTTAGAAAATATTGATAAAGTTATTGAAGTTAGCCAAGATCCAATTGGAAGAACGCCACGTTCTAATCCGGTTACATATACTGGAGTATTTGATGATATTCGTGATTTGTTTGCACAAACTAATGAGGCTAAAATGCGTGGTTATGATAAAGGTCGTTTTAGTTTTAATGTTAAAGGTGGCCGTTGTGAAGCGTGTCAAGGTGATGGTCTAAAACGCATTTCAATGCATTTTTTACCTGATGTCTATGTTCCATGTCAAGAATGTGGTGGAAAAAGATATAATGAAGAAACTTTACAAGTAACATATAAAGATAAAAATATATATGATGTTTTAGAAATGACGATAGAAGAAGCGGTAGAATTCTTTGATAATTTACCGAGAATAAAAAATAAATTACAAACTTTAAAAGATGTTGGTTTAGGTTATATTAAATTAGGACAAAGTGCGACTACTCTTTCTGGAGGAGAAGCGCAAAGAGTTAAATTAGCTAGTGAATTGCAAAAAAAAGCAACTGGAAAAACAGTATACATTTTAGATGAACCAACAACGGGATTACATAGTGATGATGTATCGAGATTGATTACAGTTTTACAGCGAATTGTAGAACAAGGAGATACAGTTATAATTATTGAACATAATTTAGATGTAATTAAAGTAGCTGATTATATTATTGATTTAGGACCTGAAGGTGGCGATGGTGGTGGAAAAGTCGTTGTATCAGGAACACCTGAAAAAGTTGCGGCTTGTAAAGAAAGCTATACAGGAAGTTTTTTAAGAAAGATGTTGTAGGAGGGTATAAATATGCCAAAGTCAATTACCATTGGAGAGATATTAAATAAGGAGCAGTATGTTCAAGTTACTGGAAATGAGGATGCCTTAAAAAGACCAATATATGTTGCAGAAATAAATCGTCCAGGATTTGAATTAGCCGGTTTTTTTAAACATAGTGATTTTCGTAGAATAATTATATTTGGTGACAAAGAATCAGCATTTATTAGTGAAATGTCTGAAGCTAGACAACGTGAAATATTTCCATTTTTAGTTAATGATGAGGTACCATGTATTATTATTGCAAAAGGAAATGAATGTCCACCAATTTTGATGGAAATAGCTAAAGAAAGAGAATTTCCAATCTTTGTAACTGAAGTATCTACCGGAAGAGTTTCAATTGAATTAACTAGTATTCTTGATGAAGCTTTAGCTCCAGAAACATTAATTCATGGTGTATTTTTAAATATTTATGGTAAAGGGGTTATTATTAAAGGAGATAGTGGAATCGGCAAATCAGAGATTGCGTTGGAGTTGGTTAAAAGAGGTCATTTACTAGTGGCTGATGATGCTGTAGAGTTGTATCATTTAGGACAAAGTATTGTTGGTAAAGCCCCAGAAGTATTAACTAATTTATTAGAGATTCGTGGAATTGGTGTTATTGATGTTTCAAAGATGTTTGGAATTAGTTCAATTTTAGATAAAGATAAAGTAGATTTGATCATTCAATTAGATCGTTGGGTACCTTCTCGTGAATATACTCGTGTAGGAGTAGAAGAAAATGATTCAACTGAAGAAATTTTAGGAGTGAAAATTCCAAAGATTGTCGTTCCGGTATCAAGTGGTCGTAGTATGTCAGTGATTATTGAAGCAGCTGTAATGAATATGCGATTACGTGAATATGGTGTAGATTCTAGTAAAGAGTTTGTTGAACGTATTTTAAAGAATATTGATAAAAATAAGGAGTAGAATATGACTTTTTTTCCGGATAGTAAAACATTTTTACAAATTGGAAGTCTTTCAATTGCCTGGTATGCTATCTTAATTATAACAGGTGCGTTTATTGCTTATAAAATAGGTCAACATAATTTTAAAAAGATGGGTTACAATAAAGATATTTTATCTGATTATTTTTTTGGATTATTGATAATTGGAATAATTGGAGCAAGAATTTGGTATGTAATTTTTATGTGGGATGAATTATATGCTAGTAATCCAATTGAAATTATTATGTTTAGACATGGTGGCTTAGCGATTCAAGGAGGAATAATAACGGGGTTAATTTTTAGCTGGTGGTATTTTAAAAAGCATAATATTGATTTTTTAGTCGCTGGAGATGCAATTATGCCAGGTGTATTAATTGCTCAAGCATTAGGGCGATGGGGAAATTTTTTCAATCAAGAAGCTTATGGAAGTGCTGTTAGTTTAGATTTTCTTCAATCTTTACATTTACCTCAATTTATAATTGATGGTATGTATATTAATGGTACATATTATCATCCTACATTTTTGTATGAATCGGTTGCTAATGTTATTGGTTTTTTCGTGATTTATTTTGTTATTCGTAAAATTCAAACTAAGCAAGGGGAACAGTTCTTTAGTTATTTTATTTGGTATGGAATTTTTAGATTTTTTATTGAAGGATTGAGAACTGATAGTTTGTATTTTATGGGATTAAGAAC
>JAGZRP010000209.1 GCA_018381595.1 Bacillota bacterium | reverse complement strand
ATGATTTCTACGGTAACGTACAATTTTTAAAAATAAATAGATAAATAAACTAAATACTGTAAAATAAACAAATGGAATATTATTTTTATTTTTCTTTTCAAATTCTAATTTTTGTCTGGTTTTTTCATCATAGTCAAAGCTTAAAATATCACTACCAGCTTTTTCTTTTAAAATTGTTGTTTTATCTAATAACTTGGTATCCGTAGAGATAATCAAGTTAGACTTTTCACCAACTTCTAGCTTACTTTGTGTGATTTCATACGTTGTTTGATTTCTTTTTTTCACGTCTATAAAACTTCCAGTTGTCGTATTTTTTACATAAAATTTGTTATTTGCAGATGATGTTGATTTTGGAATTTGAATCGTAATTTTGATATCATGAATCGTCGTTTCTACTGGATGAATGTTGAATCCGAAAGCGGCAAGTGAAGTATAGCGTTTCATCGCACGGCTATCTAATTCATAGGAAAGACGAATCGAAAATTTACGCGATGTCGGATCAAACGAAATCCTACGCATATTCTTTTCTGCACGATCATTACTAAATGATTCCGCTGTTGTTTCTACTCCATCCACATATGCACTCACTGTACGAATACAATCATAACAATTGTATCTTTTATTTTCTTTTTCACTAATCGGATATAAATCTTTTACAATCGAAGTAATAGTTGTACGTGGGTTTACTTCTATCACTTCTGTTACAAAAATACTTCCATTTTCTTTTGCTTCTACTTTAATCTCATCACGTGTAATCGAATAATCTGCTTTGTTACTGCTCTTTAAAATGAAAGTTGGAATAGCAACAATGAATAAACTTACAATCAAAATTAAAAAGAGCTTTGGTAAATGTTCTCTCATGCTATACCCCTTTTCTATTTTATACTAATATTAGTTTACCATAAATTACTTTATTTTTATATATAAGAAAATGAAAATGTGTAAAATGAAAATGAAAAAGATAGAATTTTCATTCCACCCTCTTATCTAGTCACCAAAATTTAAACTTTCTTCTAAAATGTTTGGTCTTTTTAAAACCTCAACTAATTTATCAATTTCTTCTTTGGTATTATAGAAATACAAACTCATACGACAAGTATTTTTAATTCCAATTTCATCAATTAATATTTTAGCACAATGGTTTCCAGCACGAACACAGATTCCGTATTTATCTAAGTAAAGTGCTAAGTCTTGAGCAAAGATACCATCCATATTAAATGCAATAATCGCACTTTCAGTATTCTCATTATATATTTTGAGACCCTTCACTTCTTTTAATTTTGTAAGAGCGTATTCTTTTAATTCTTTTTCATATTGATGAATACGTTCCATTCCGATAGTTTCTAAATATTCTACTGCATAACGACTTGCGATAACTCCAGCAATATTAGGAGTTCCCGCTTCAAACAAAATAGGAATGTCATCATAAATTCTCGTTCCATCACTAGAAAAAGATGCATTCATTCCCCCACCAAAAATAATTGGTCTCATTGAGTTTAAATGTTCTTCTTTTCCATAAATCACACCAACACCAGTTGGTCCACACATTTTATGAAGTGAGAATACAAAGAAATCAACATCTAATTCTTGTACATCTACTTTCATATGGGGAGCACTCTGCGCTCCATCTACTAATACATAGATATTGTTTTGATGTGCATACTCAGTTATTTCTTTGATTGGTCTAATGTCACCTACAACATTCGTAATTTGGGCAATACTAATTACTTTTGTTTTTTCACAAACTGCTTTTTTGACATTTTCTAAAGTCACATGTAAATTCTCATCTAACTCGATATAATCAATGATAAGCCCTAATTCATCTTGTAGTTCAAACCAAGGAAGCACATTCGATGCATGTTCTGATTTTGTTAATAAAACATGGTCTCCTTTTTTTAACATGTGTTTAAAAAAGCCAAAAATGACTTTGTTTAAAGAATCCGTTGTCCCACTTGTGAAGATAATTTCTTTTCCTTTTTTCGCATGAATAAATTTTTGAATAGCAAGTCTAGACTTTGTGAAATTGTCATCCACTTCTAAACTGATTTTATAATCTCCACGATGCGCATTGGCAGAATAATTGCGATAATAATCTACAATTCCATCAATCACACAGTTTGGTTTTAATGTCGTTGCTCCATTGTCAAAGTAAATAAGTCCATCTTTTAACATTGGAAAATCATTTCGATTCATAGTTACACCTCCAAATCTTTGATTTCCGTTTCAAATAATTCCTGAAATGGTTTGGTAAATGTGATATTGCTTTTTAAAAATCCTTCT
This sequence comes from Bacillota bacterium, assembly GCA_018381595.1. GTDB lineage: Bacteria > Bacillota_I > Bacilli_A > RF39 > UBA660 > UMGS2016. The sequence goes on along the minus strand of JAGZRP010000209.1, from coordinate 516 downwards.
AACAATAAACGAATAGCAGTATCTTCGGGAATACCTCTAGATTCCATATAAAATAGTTCTTCTTCGGAAAAACCACCTAAATGAGCAGCATGGTTTGCTTCTACTTCATTTTCTTCTACTAAAAGAATTGGATGAACACTTGATTTTTCCTCATTCAACGGTAATATTTTCCCAAGTTGATTTAACGTACAGTTCTTTTTCCCATTTAGAACAATACTTGTCATCACTTGTTCAATTTTTCCATCTTTCACGGTAACCCCATGATTCATTAAATTACTATGCGTATTTCTTTCATTGTGATAAACCATCATATTGTATTTTTGTTTTTCGGGCTAAAGGTTTCAGTCCTTTTTATTATTTTGGCAAGGTCAAACATCCGAAACGTATTATAAGTATCAGTAGGTGTCGATATCGTATTAAAGTAATAACGACCTATTGTTGGCATACTTGGATGGATAATAAATAGATATGAAACCTTGAATCAAAAGTATATTGTTGAATACTTTCTGTTACTTA
>JAGZRP010000208.1 GCA_018381595.1 Bacillota bacterium | reverse complement strand
GGTTTAGATAAATGTAAATTGTGTACTTATTGTTGGGACGGTAATGAAGATTAGGACTGTATTTACAGTCCTTTTGTTATAAAAAGGAGTATTTAAATGATTGAATGTTTGGTAGTTGGAATAGGTGGATTTATTGGTGCTATCTGTCGTTATTTAATGGGATTGATACCGATTAAAGTGACTTTTTTAAATACAATGATTATTAATATTATTGGAGCAATGGTAATTGGATTAGTTGTTGCTTTAGGTAGTAAATATTCGTTAGATAATAGAGTTATATTATTTTTAAAGACAGGGATATGTGGAGGTTTTACTACTTTTTCAACTTTTTCTTTGGAAACAGTTGATTTAATTAGCAACGGGAAAGTTCTAACAGCATTTATATATGTAGTATTAACAGTTATATTTTGTATATTGGCAGTATGGTTTGGGAAATGTATTGTAGTTAAGTAAAGTATTTTTAGTTGATGATATATTGAAAGAAAGATGATATACTTAAGTTGTTAGGAGGAAATTAATATGTATGATGTTTATTATAAAAGAAATAATCAAAAGAAGATTATTTTAATTATTGTAGGCATAATTGCAGTTGTAATTGTTGGAGTTATTGCATTTATGCTATTATCAGGGGATGATTCTAAAAAAGTATTAGAGGATTATTATGCAAAAGTTGAACAGGGTAAGTATAAACAACTTTATGAAATGCTTGATGATGAATCTAAAAAAAATTATAGTCAGGATGAGTTTATAGAAAGAAATGAAAATATCTATGAAGGTATTGAAGCAAAAAATATTAGTATCGAAATTACAGATAGTGAAGATGGAAAGTTAAAATATCATGTAAATATGGATACTCTTGCAGGGAAAGCAGAGTTTGATAATGAAACAGTAATAAGTGATGGAAAAATATCTTGGGATGATAGTTTCATTTATCCTACTTTAAAAAAAGATTATAAAATAAGGGTTCGTCAAGATGAAGCCACTAGAGGAAATATAAATGATAGAAATGGAAATATGTTAGCTGGTGAAGGTGAAGCATATTCAGTAGGATTAGTACCAGGTAAGTTAAATGGTGAAAATGATTATGAAAAAATAGGACAGTTATTAGGACTGACAAAAGAAAGTATTCAAAAAACAATGAATGCTTCATGGATTAAAGATGATTCGTTTGTTCCTTTGAAAACAATTACTAAAAATGATGAAACATTGAAAAATAATTTATTAACAGTACCTGGTGTTAAGTTATCAACAACAATTGTTAGAACATATCCATATGGTGAAGTGACATCACATTTAACAGGATATATGCAAAGAGTAAATGCAGATGATTTAAAAAAACATAAAGGTGAAGGATACAGTGAAACATCATATATTGGACGTAGTGGAATTGAAGCAGCATATGAAAAAGAGCTAAAAGGAACAGATGGTGTAGAAATATATGTTGCTAATAGTGATGGTGATGAGATTTCTAGTATTGCTAGCCAAGAAAGAGAAGATGGAAAAAATATTAATTTAACTATTGATATAAATTTACAAAATGAGCTATATAATGCTTATCAACAAGATAAAAGTGCTTCTGTAGCAATGAATCCTAATACAGGAGAAATTCTTGCATTAGTAAGTACACCATCATTTAATAGCAATGATTTTATTTTAGGAATGTCTACAGAAAAATGGGATGAATTAAATAATAATGAAATGAAGCCATTGAATAATCGTTTTAAAGCAACGTTTGTTCCTGGGTCTTCTATGAAACCAATAACTGGTGCAATTGGTTTAGATACTGATTCATTAGATAAGGATAAAGATTTTAATGCCGAAATGAAATGCAAAAAGATTCGAGTTGGGGAAGTTATTATGTAACAACTTTACACGCACCTAAGCCTAATAATTTAAAAAATGCATTGATTTATTCGGATAATGTATATTTTGCAAAAGCTGCATTAGAAATCGGTAAAGATAATCTAGAAAGTGGTTATAAAAAGTTAAAAATTGGTGAAAAAATTCCATTTGAATTATCTTTAAATAAATCACAATACACAAGTGATAAATTTAATGATGAAATTCAAATTGCAGATAGTGGTTATGGACAAGGTCAAATACTAATGAATCCAGTTCAAATGGCATCTATTTATAGTGCATTTGTAAATAATGGAGATATCATGACGCCATATATTGTCCAAGATACGGATTCAAAAATATGGATTGAAAATGCTTTTAGTGAAACTACAGCAAAAGAAATATGCGAAGATTTAAAAGGGGTTATTAACGATCCAAATGGAACTGCTTATGCAATGAATAGCAGTAAATATCAATTAGCAGGTAAAACAGGAACTGGTGAAATTAAAGCATCACAAGATGATACAACTGGCACTGAAATTGGATGGTTTACAGTTATGACAGTTGATAGTGATAATCCAATTCTTATTACATCAATGGTAGAAGATGTAAAAAATAGAGGTGGCAGTGGTTATGTTGTCAATCATACAAAACAATTATTGGATAATTATTTAAAGTAAAGTGATGGATTATTAAAAATAGTATTGACTTCAAAGTTATTAAGTTTTATCATAAAAATGTTAGTAAATTCGATTATCTAGGAATAGTAGTTAACAACGTTTTAATTTAAGAGACTTGATGGGTGGTGAAAATCAAGATAAAACAGTTAATGAATGGACCTGGCTAGAAGCAAAATGAACCCATTGGAAGTAGTGGCGCCGTGCTTTTCGCGTTAAGAAAAACAGACATGATGGTGTCTTACAAGGTGGCATAGCGGTTTTTATCCTTGAGGATAAAAACCTTTTTATTTA
>JAGZRP010000207.1 GCA_018381595.1 Bacillota bacterium | reverse complement strand
AGGAACAGAAATTGATTTATCTGCGGCGATGTTTATGATGACCGGAGATGAAGTTATTTACTTATTTAGTGGGAATTATGATGAGTATATGAAGTTTAATGCGCAATATGCCATTCAATGGGATATGATTTGCTATGCCAATGCACACGGTTTCAAAAAATATAATTTCTATGGAATCAGTGGCAACTTTGATAAAAAAGATCCTGAATACGGAGTATATGAATTTAAACGTGGATTCTCTGGATATGTGGAAGAATTGATTGGAGAGTTTGAAATTCCAGTCAAAAAGCAAACCTATGCTCTATTTTCAATTATCAATAATACCAAACAATTTATTAAAAAATGTCTTGGAAAATAAGGAGGAATGAAGATGAAGTATCAACTAAAAACAGATTTATCAAAAGAAGAATTTGATCAATTTACAACAAAACAACACATTCTTTCCTTTATGCAAGAATATGGTTGGGGATCTGTAAAAGAAGAGTGGGAACACTTTTACTGTGGATTATATGAAGATGAAAGTTTAGTTGCAACCGCACTTGTTTTGAAAAGAACACTCCCACTAGGAATTGCTATGATGTATGTTCCTCGTGGATATTTAATTGATTATCAAAACGAAGAACAATTGAGTGCACTTACAAAAGAACTTCAAAAATTAGCAAAGAAAGAACATGCTTATGTATTAAAAATAGATCCTAATTTCTGTTATCGTGAATATAGTATCAAAGAAATCGAAAAGGAAGAAACGGTTTCCATTCCACTTTCCTATTCACTTGATTATGATAAGAAACATCAAAATTTATTACATTGTGGTTATCGCTTTAAAGGATATACAAAATCAATTCAAGAGACATTACAACCTCGATATCATATGTATATTCCACTTATGAACGAGAAAAAAGAGGCACTTTCTCAAGCAGAAGTGAGAACAAGTTTCAAAAAAAGAATTCGTAGCTACATTGGACCATATCATGAAAAAAGAGGAGTTCGTTATTTTCATACACAAGATAAAAAATATTTAGATATGTTTATGGAAGTAATTACCCAAACCGAAAAAAGACAAAATATTCGTCTCAGAAATAAAGCATATTTTGAAAAAATGATGGATGCATATCCTGAAGAAGCTTATTTGTTTTTTGGAATCCTTGATTTGGAAACTTATGCATCATTTTTAAAAGAAAACAATGGTAAACAGGAGGAAATGGAAGAAGTAGAAAAGTTAATTGAACAAGGAAAGAAAGAAATTCCTCTATCAACTTCTTTTGTCTTAATTCCTAATAATGAGGGATTGAAAACAAGTGAGTATTTATATGCAGGAAATCATTTACTATTTACAAAATTAAATGTTTCCGTTGGTCTTGTTTATGAAATTTGTAAATATTCTTTAGAACAGGGTTGTTCTTACTGTAATTTAGGTGGAATTAATGGAACATTCGATGATCACCTAACACCTTTTAAATCAAGATTTAACGCAATCGTATTTGAGTTTGCAGGAGAATATGATTTACCAATTCAAAAAATCAGGTATCATATTTATGAATTTGCAATGCCAATCTTAAAACGTGTATATAAATTCATTCGTAGAAAATAATAAAATAGTAGTAAAACCTTATAAAATTTGATAAAATGAAGTTGGTGGTAACTTATGGATACAGAAATTTTGAAACGCGTGTTTATGATATTGGGAACAACATTCCTATTTGTCTTATTTATTACACCATTTATTAAAAGTATTGCTCGTCATGTTGGAGCGCTTGATATTCCAAATGAAAGAAAAGTACATAAATTTCCAATGCCCCGCTTAGGTGGTCTTGCAATATTCTTTGGTTTTTTACTTGGATATATGTTGTTCGGAGAACATAGTGTCATTATGAATTCGATTTTGATTGCAAGTTTTATTGTGATTTTAACAGGAGTTGTTGATGATATTAAACCTTTAAAAGCATCTACGAAATTTATTGGACAACTTGTTGCTGCAGGGATTATTGTTTTCTATGGAAATATAATATTAAGAGATGTGAGTGCTTTTGGAATATACATCGATTTTGGAATGTTTTCTATTCCATTTACGATCTTTTTTATCTTAGGTTGTATTAACTGTATGAATTTGATAGATGGATTAGATGGCTTAGCAGCAGGAATTTCTAGCATTTATTTCGCAACCATTGGTATTATTGCAATTATGCAGGGAAAATTTGGGCTTGATTTTATTTTAACTTTTATTATGTTAGGTTCTACGTTAGGATTTTTAGTTCATAACTTTAATCCAGCAACTATTTTCATGGGAGATAGTGGTTCTATGTTTTTAGGACTTATCATTTCTGTTATCGCATTACTTGGATTTAAAAATGTAACCATGACTTCCTTTATCATTCCACTTTTACTACTCGCGATTCCAATTTTAGATACAATTTTCGCGATTATTAGAAGAGCATTAAAAGGGGAAAAAATTTCTACACCAGATAAATATCATATTCATCATCAATTATTAAAAAGAAATCTAACCCAAAGACAGACTGTTATTGCTATTTACATTATCAATATCTTATTTGCTTCTGCATCTATTGTATATGTGCTAAAAGACCCAACGCTAGGTTATATCATATACGGAATATTACTTGCGATTGTTTTAATCTTTATTATTACAACAGATGTTGTATATGACTCTTCGAAGCTAAGAAAAAAAGTAAAGAGTAAATTATTTGATAAAAATAAGAAAAAAGGAAAAGAGGCAGAAACGAAAGAATCTGTGAAAAAAGAAAAAGCAAAACAAGTAGAACAGAAAGAAAAGAAGCCAGCTAAGAAAAAAAC
>JAGZRP010000206.1 GCA_018381595.1 Bacillota bacterium | reverse complement strand
TTAGAAAGACCAGAAAATTCAACTATATCCTTTGCAGTATTATATTCTAAATTTTCCTGTAAGAAAACTAATATTTCAAATTCATTATGCGTTAATCCCAAATCATTTAATGTTGGTGAAATAAATTTTTTATATGTTTTTTTGGCTTTAGTAAAAGAAACTAAAAAAGCATTTCCATTAGGATTAAGAGCTTTTAAATCCATTAACCTTCCTCCTTGAATAGTTCAATTGTAAACTTTATATAAATTATACCTTAAATTGGTTTATAAGTAAACTATATATTTCTTATTTAAATCATATAATCATTATACATATGAAAATATAATTTTTTAATAATATTTTTCAAAGTTTAATGTAGAAAAGATTAATATTTTTTAATTAAGTTAATAATATAAGGATAAAATAGTAAAAAATTACTATAACATATTTATAAATTTATTTAGGAGAGGAAAAACATTGGAGTTTAAAAATAATAAAATTAAAGATTATATTTTTTTTAGGGATTTTGGGAAGCGGAATATTTTATATTTCGAAAGCTTTGCTTCCAAGAATACCAGACTTTTATGAAGAAGAACATTGGGATGTGGTGTTTTTTGGAACAAGCCAAAGTTACTGTACCTTTGATCCTGAAATATTTGACGATTATAATTTGAAAACCTATAATCGTGGCAGACAGCAGCAGACAATGAATTATACATATTATTATGTCAAGGATGCGTTGGATAACAGCGATATTGATATTGTTGTGCTGGAGATATTTGGTATGTTTTATGATGAGGATGATACAGGATTTACGAGTGAAGGCGTGAGAGATTCTTCATTAAATGATCTGCGATATTCTGACATAAAAGTGGACGCAATAAAAGATTGTGTACCGGAAGATTTGCAGTTGGATTATTTATTCCCTTTAGGTAAATATCATTCCAGATGGGAGGAATTGGATTATTCGTCTTTTGAGGGCTGGAAAGAGAGTGTAATGAATCCGTATTTTACAGAAGAAGGGAGAGGATTCAAACATTGGGCAGGCGCACAGCCTTGTGGGTATGCATCTTGGGATGAGATATTTTCAGAAGAAAGACGACCTGTTTATGAAGAAAATTTCAGATATCTGGATATGATGAATGAACTGTGTAAGGAGCATGGTACAGAATTGGTATTGGTGCGTGCGCCGTTCCCATGCAATGAAAAAACAGTAGAGATGACAAATACAGTTATGGATTGGGCAGATACACATGAGGTTGAATTGATTAATTGTATGAAGGTGACAGATGTTATTGGTTTGAATTTTGAGGAAGATAGTCTGGATGCAGGAACACATTTGAATGAGAGTGGAGGAAAGAAAGTATCCAGATATATTGCGGAGTATTTAAAGGAAAATGTATTGAAATAAAATTCAATTATAGAAAAATGATACACTAGATGGATATTTATGCAAGCTGGAGAATTAGATAAATTACTGAAAAGTGTTCTGATTTATATATGTAACATTGACAACAATGAATGCTAGTACTATACTTCAACAAGATTTATGTATTTAGGAGAAAAAGTATGATCACAAAAAGAGAATTTGATATGTTGGTACTTCTGACAGAGACAAAAGAGGTTGTATCTCAGAAAGATATGGCAGAGCGGTTAAAAATTTCAGCTGAAGCCGTGAATAAGACAGTCAAAGAATTAACAGAAAAAAACTATTGCGAAAATGGACGGATCACACAGGATGGTCTGGATGCATTGGAACCTTATCGTGTGAAGAGGGCAGTATTTGTTGCAGCAGGCTTTGGAAGCCGGATGGTGCCGATCACTTTGAATACGCCTAAGCCGCTTGTCAGAGTCAACGGAACGCGTATTATTGATTCACTTCTTGATGCAGTGGTAGAAGCTGGAATTCCTGAGATTGTTATTGTGCGTGGATATTTGGGAGAACAGTTTGATCAGCTTCTTTATAAATATCCGAACATCAGGTTTGTTGAGAATCCGATTTATAATGAAGCGAATAATATTTCTTCTGCAGTATGTGTCAGATACCTTCTACAGAATGCGTATGTTCTAGAAGCAGATTTATTGCTTCGTAATAAAAAACTAATTCGTAAATATGAATATGAAACAAATTTCTTAAGTATTCCGGTGGAGTCCACGGATGACTGGTGTTTTGCAACCGATCATAATGGTGTGATTACAGAAGAAAAAGTAAGTGGTACCGACTGTCATCAGATGGTTGGAATTTCCTACTGGAGTGAAGCAGATGGAATTAAGCTTGCCAATGACTTAAATGAGGTTTATTTATCTCCGGGTGGAAAAGAGAGCTATTGGGAGCAGGTGCCGCTTGTGTATAAAAAAGAAAATTATCAGGTACATGTTCGTGAATGCAAGTCAGAAGATATTACAGAGATTGATACATTTAACGAATTAAAGGCAATTGATAAACTTTATGTTACAGGTTAAAAACAGAGAGAAATATGAGTAATTATAAAAATAATGATAATCAGGGACAACTTCAGAGGTAGTTGAGTCCTACACATGTATGGGCAATCGCACTTGGTGCATTGGTAATGATCATTATTGCGTTTAGTTATGCGTATATGGTGCCAAAGTATCCAAAAGCTGGCGGCGAATTTACTTTTACCAAGATGTGCTTTGGCAGAAATACGGCGTATGTTTGTGGATGGTTTCTGGTAGGGGCTTATTTGACCAATGTTCCAATGAATTCGACTGCAATTGGTTTAATTGTGGATGGCTTAGATGGATCAGCAGATATTTTAAAATGGGGGTTGCATTATCAGGTGGCAGGTAAGATGTCTGGCTTGGAGAAATGTTGCTTGCT
>JAGZRP010000205.1 GCA_018381595.1 Bacillota bacterium | reverse complement strand
CTGTAATTGTCATTCAAAAAGCAATGATTTAATCCATTCAAAGATTTCATCAGTTAATTTTCGTAACATGATTTTTGCGATAAACTTCAGGGTAGGTTGTTTACTCGCATACTGATAAACACTTTTCAACTTTTGAGTCATACTCTTGATAATTGTTGCAAATTTTGTTTTCATAAAATTGTTATTTAAAAATTCGCACGTATATATCAATGAGTATTTTTCAAAAGTCGAAATGGATAATTATTAGTTTTGAGATTGATAAATATTAGATTTACATTGTTATAAACGAACAGCCCACCTTGTTAATTCGAGGTGGGCTGTTTTACGTTATACAACTATATTATTGTGTTACATCAATAATTCCTGTTGTGAATTTATTCGTGATATTCAAATATCTTTTTAGTTGTTCAGGAGATAATTGCCCCTTTGCCTTTTCCATTTTCTCAGATAAATCTGTAGTTTTATCCAAAAGTTCTGCATATTCAGTCATTGCCGATATATCACCATCATTGACTTTCTTTACATATTTGAGATACTGCTCAACATATTTTTCATAGCTATTTAACATTTCGTCCCAATTTTCACCTTTCGTTGTTACTGATTTTGAATCTGATGTTTTAATGCTTACAACATCTTCATCTGAGCTGTAACTAAATGCTCTGTCAATAACTTCAAAATTAGTTGCATTAGTAAAAACTAATTCACTATTTTCATTGCTATTAAAATAGTGCATAGTGAATGAAATTCGCCTTTTATCTCCTATTTTGCTTTTATAAATCAAGTCGTCTAATTTTTCGAGTTCTCTATAATCTGCACTAAATCCCCATAATCCAAGTTCTATATAATTACCCTTTGAATCAATGATTTGCAGAATAACTTGCGATGAATTTGTTTTACTTAGAATTGGTGCAACTTCACCGTATGGTTCGTTTATCAATTCAAACTCAATAGTGGCAAATGCATCTTCACCATTATTGGACAAAGTATAAGTGCCATCGACTACTTTAACAAAGTCCCTAAGAGTTCCTGAGATACTCACATTAGACACCGTTACTTCTTTTTCTTTGGGAATTCCTGAACATGATGCTATCGTAAGCACCATAATTGCTAAATAATATGCTTTTTGCATAACTTAAAAGTTTTGTCGCTCCCCAATCCCCAAAGAGCAGTTTATTAAATGCAAGAGGCGTGGGACTGTTAGACTTATCACATTGAGGGCTCTGGAAAGCCTGTGTCGTAATAAGAAAAACAACTCACGCCTTTGACTGTATATTGACACTTAAAGTGCTATATAACAAGCCAAAGGAGAACGTCCTTCACTATTTCCACGACACATTTGAATTTTCCAGATTCTCAATGTGGAAAAGCTAAACGCTTCCTAATAAAATGTTGTCCAAAAGACGATACAAAGGTACTACTTTATTCCGAATTAGCCATAGCCAACTGTGAAATCTGAATGCTTTATTTGTCTATGTTTCTTAGTTATAAAGTGTACAAGCCTTTCTATTTCTCCCATATTCCTTGTTGTGTACTTATAGGAAAATTCATTGCAATACATTTGTAGGTACTTATGACTAACTACATGATATGTACTCTTTACTCCACGTTTTAGCATAGACCAAAAGCCCTCAATACCATTCGTGTGATAGCCGTCTTTATTCTTATAGCTACCTCTGCTATGTTCTACTATTTTATGGTCATACATGTCATAGATTCCTTTGTAACCTTTCCAACCGTCAGTTACCACAGTAGAGCCGGGTTTTATCAGTGCATAGATTAACGCTTTCAAAGTATTTCCACTTGTATTCCTAACAACGAATGTACTAACCTTATCTTCTGTTAATAAGCCGACCACTGGAACTTTCTGTTTAAGGCTTCTACCTTGATTTTGCCAAATACGACCTTTTGTTTTACCGCCTACATAAGTTTCATCAACTTGTACAATGCCATCGTAGCTATCTAATAAATATTCTAATTCTTCACTAAGATTATCACGTATTTTCTGTAACATATACCATGCTGTTTTCTGAGTAACTCCGATATCCTTAGATAACTGAATACTACTAATGCCTTTCTTATGGGATAGTAACATGTGTATTGCATAAAACCAGCTTTTCAAAGGAACATTACTTCGTTCAAAGATAGTACCTTTGGTAACAGTAAAGGTTTTCTTGCAATTTCGACATTTGTATAATCCATTAAACTCTCCATTACGGTTTAATCTGTAATGTTCTTTGGATTCATGGTTACAGTGTGGACATTTAGGCATACCATGCCATCTATGTGTTTCTAAGAATTCTCTACATGATTTCTCATCATGCAAAGAATTCATTAGCTGAATAAATGACTTTGGTAGCCTCATATCTGTTCGATTTGGGCCGTATTACAGATTTTACTGTTTCACGTTCATGGTTTTGTTAACATATTTTTGGAATTTTGTATTATTAAATATAACAAAAAGATATAACAGATTAAGAGTCAATGAATTAAAATGTTATTCATCGACCCTTATACAAAGTATAAATAAAGTTAAATAATCTAACCAATAGAAATTCAGATTGCTATGCAATCGGTATTGTAAAACAATTCAGATAACCATGAACGCGATTAACCAGGCTACAGTATCTCCGTTTTTCATAGAGTACGATGAAAGCAAACTAAAAGAAATTGTAAAGACAAAAACAGATACGGAAATTGCAGAAATGATTACAAATGGTGATATAGATGAAAATGAAATAAGTTTTTATCTTGGCTATAAACGTATATGTTCCGTTGGTAAAATTCTGTATGGATAATCGAATCTGAATTTTAGGTATATTAAAGTATATAGTTGGGAAA
>JAGZRP010000204.1 GCA_018381595.1 Bacillota bacterium | reverse complement strand
ACAATTTTAGGTATGTGGATACTAATGCCATTAGTATTTCATTTTCTCTATAAGTTATTTATTGAATTTAAAAATAAATGGTTAGGAGTAAGTTCGAAAATTATTTTTTTAACTTGTATTGTATTAATTTCAAATTATTTAATAACTACTAATATGTATGATGATTCTAACATCTTTAATTTAAATTCTAAAATTAATTCGAAAGAAACAAAATTACTGTTTACTACACAAAGACAGGCAGAGACAGTAAATGATGTCTTGAATATACTTAATAATTCTATTTATGATAATAAAGAATTATTAGTATATGGTGATAGTGTTCTATTATATGAATTAAGTAATAAAGAGGCATATGTGCGTCCATGGATAAATGTTTCATCATATTCTATAAAAGAATTTTCTCAAGATTTGGAGGAAAAGTTGAAAGAAAATTCATCTCTACCATTGATTGTTATTTGTCGTACATCATCTTATTTTGGATTTGATGAAGTTGGTTATTTAAGTAATTTAGAAAGAACATCACAAATAAATGAGAAGAAGATGATTCTAAACAATTTTATAACTAATAATGAGTATAAGTTAGTTTATGAAAATGAATATTACAGTGTTTATGAATGAAAGGGGTAAAAAATATGACACGTAAAGTCTTAATTTTAGGTGCAGGGAATGCACAATATGACGCTATAAAATATTGTAAAGAAAAGGGATTTGAAGTGTATGGATGTAGCTACACAGATACAGATAAATCAATTCCGCTTTTAGATCACTTTGAGAAAATTAACATTATTGATGTTGATGAAGTAAAAGAATATGCAATGAAGATTAACGCAGATATCGTTTATTCAGTTGGTTCAGATGTTGCAATGCCAACAGCGTGCAAAGTAAGTGAACAATTAAATTTACCGTATTTTGTTTCGTCAGAAACAGCAATTATATGTAATAATAAACAGCAGATGAGAGATTATCTAGGTTCTGATTTTGAAGGGAATGTACATTATTTTGTTTCATCAAATAAAGATGATTTAAATGAAGAAACACTAAATTTTTTCCCAATGATGATGAAACCAGTAGATTCTCAAGGACAACGTGGAGTTCGTTTAGTATCTAATATGGATGAAGTTCTTGAAGAATATGATGAATCAATGTCACATTCAAAAAGTAAAAAAATAATTTTTGAAGAGTATCTAAATGGTCCTGAAATAAGTGTAAATGCTTATGTTTATGAAAAAGAATTAAAATTCTTTCTTGTATCGGATCGTGTATCTTTTGAAGAATATCCAGGAGGTATTATAAAAGAACATCATTTACCAACGAAAGAAAGTCCTGTTGTTGTAGAAAGAATTAGGGCTTTGGTAGAGAGAGTTGTTAATAAATTAAATATAGAGAATGGCCCAGTATATTTCCAAATAAAAATTGTTAACGATGTTCCTTATGTAATTGAAGTAACTCCTAGATTAGATGGTTGCCATATGTGGAATGTTATAAAAGAATATTGTGGATTTGATTTGTTAGATGCAACATTTCAACATCTATTAGGCAATGAACAACTTGCTTTCTGTATGAAAGAAAAAGAAGGGAAATTTAAATTAGTGTTTACTTGTGAGAAGCCAAATACGGCATTTGATCGCAGTAAATATATTATTCCTGATAAATGTTGTTATTTACGCTGGTATTATGAAAATGGAGATAATGTGCGTGTTTTAAATGGCTTTATGGAAAAAGGCGGATATTATATAGAGGAAGTGAAATAAATGCGAGTTGTTGTAGTCGGCGCTAATGGTTTTATTGGGGTAAACTTAATAAAGCGATTATTAAAATGTCAGTATGATGTAATTGGCATTGATCAATATGATAACCATCTGCAAATGTTTTTGGATAATTCATCATTTAAATTAATCAAGGAACAAGTATCATATGATGTTTTGATGAACGTATTACAACCAGATGATGCAGTAGTATGTCTTGCTGCAAAAAGATTAACTCCCAATTTTAATTTAAATGATTATGTTGCAAATATTCATTTAAATTGTGATATATTTCAAAGTTGCATGGACTCAAATACAAAAAATGTAGTATTTTTGTCTTCTATTTCTACATATCGTGCCGATAATGAAAGCTGTAGTGAAGAAATTGATACTGGATCAGGTAATTTATATGGCGAGTCAAAGTATGCAATGGATCATTTAATAAATTTTTTGAATAAGAAAAAAGAAATGTGTATAAAAAGCCTACGCTTGGCACAGGTAATTGGAACAGGTGAACGAAAAGGATATTTGTTAAATACGCTATTAGATAATGCGAAAGAATATAAAGAACAAGTTATATATGGTAGTGGATGTGGAGAGAGACAATATATATATATTAAAGATGTTATATCCGCAATTATTTGTGCAATCGAAGCAAAAAATGCGAAGGGTATTTATAATATAGGGATTAAAGGGCGTATTTCTATTTCTAATCTAGCAAAGCTTATAAACCGAGTTTTTAAAAATGAAGCAGGAATTAAATATTTACTAGAAAAACCAGAAGATAAAAGTATATTAGAGATGGATGTATCAAAAGCGGAAAAAGAATTGAATTTTAAGCCTAAGTATGATTTAGAGGCAGCAATTCAAGATTTAAAGAACTATTATTAGGGGTGTAAATGATGAAAATTACAATAGTAATTCCTTGTTATAATTCAGCAGATACAATCGGAAAAGTAGTGGATTTAACAAGTAAATTTTTAAACGAATTAAAAGGTATTTCTTATGATTTTGTTTTAGTGAATGATTATTCAAAAGATCAAACTTATAAAAAAATTGAAGAAATAAGTAAATCTTATAAAAATGTCATTGGTGTGAATTTAGCCAAAAATGCAGGAC
>JAGZRP010000203.1 GCA_018381595.1 Bacillota bacterium | reverse complement strand
ACATTAGAAACATTTTCCATTTTTCCTTTTTGATATAATTTATACATCGTTTCATAAGAATCTACTTCTTCACGAGCATGGCGATCGTTATAGTAGAATACAAAAGAAAGTCTTGTAAATCCTTTTTTGTACTGATATTCTTGATATTCAGGTTTTAATTTTTTATTTTGTATTTCTTCCTCTTCAAAGATTTTCATCATTTTTTGATATTCTTCTTCTAATACATAAGCAATATTTAAAATTGCTTCTGCCGTAACGATAGAACTTGAGAAATCTTCTTGTATTTTTGTTACTTCTTCCAACATAAGATAAAACCTCCTAATTCTTATATATTATAGCATAACAGGTATGAAACTAGCAATAAACGGTTCATTTTCACTAGAATTTTGAAAGATGAATTCCTCATCTTTTTTCTGTATAGAATACCATAAATTGACTGAAATTACAATGATTTTTTTTACAATAAGAAAAAGTCCTTTGGACTTTTATAAATTCTTGAGCTTTTCACCAACAATATCTTTATATTTGGTAACTCCAGGGTGATTAAATGGATTCACATGAAATAAGTAAGAACTCATCGCAGCACTTATCATAAAAAACATAACAGCTTCTCCTAAACTATGTTCTTCTAAACCATCAAATTTAACAAATAGGCTCGGACAACCTGCTTCTAAGTGAGCGAGACATACACTTTTTTCCACGGTATGATTAATGGTACTCAACGTCTCATTATATTTTTCTACTTGAAATGTTCTTGTGCGATCTACAGATAGTATGGTCTCAAAAATAATTGGATTTCCCTCTTGAATAAATTGACCAAGAGAGTGCAAATCTCTGGTATAAATTAATTTCATTGGAAAAATTCCTTTTTTATCTTTTCCTTCCGATTCTGCAAAAAGTTGTTTGATCCATTCTACAAAATGAGATAATTTAGGTTCATACACAGCAAATCCTTCAATCATTTTTCCTTGCTCAAAGAAAATTCTCCTAAGCATCGCATAAATTCCTGCTTGATTAATCATCATTCGCCCTTCTTTGGCGCCTTTTAAAAATTCAACAATATCAAACCCAGCAAGTGCCATTGGAAAAAGAGTAGCAGGGGTTAAAATAGAATATCTACCACTAATTTGGCTTGGAATATTCAATTTTTGATATTGATATTTTGTCGCATAATATGCAAGCTTACCATCATATGAACTGGTTGTTACAACGATACGTCGTTTTACTTCCTCATCTGAATATTTTTTATACATCCAACTGTGAAATAATTCAAACACTGTTAATACTTCCATTGTATTTCCTGATTTTGAAATGACATTGATAGTAACATCTTTATTTTGTAAGTACTTTTGTAAATCAATCAAATATTCACTGGATAAGTCTGTTCCAACAAAAATAATTTCGGGGTGTGACTTTTTAATATAAGGAGATAGTGCTTGAATCATCGCCTGAGCTCCCATAGATGAACCACCAATACCAATAATTAAAATGACATCACTGATGCATCTAAAATCATTGGCAAGTGATATTAGTTTCTTTAACTCTTTATTATCTACATAACGTTTCATATCATACCAACAAAGTTCTGGTAACGATTTATGAAACTTTTCCTTAATTGATTCAAGTTCTTCTGTATACTTTTGTATTTCTTCTTTTTTCACTACCTTTTTTACATATGTATTAAAATCAAATTCCATGAAATCACCCCTTTAACAAAAAAATTGCGTGATGCAATTTTTTGATATTATTTATTATTTTTCGCATAACGATAAGAATCTCTACACATATCTTCTAGTGTTTTTTCTGCTTTCCAACCTAGTTTTTCATAGGCATAGCTTGGGTCTCCCCAATATGCTGGTAAATCTCCAGGTCTTCTTTCTACAATTTTATAATTTAATGTCATATCATTTGCTTTTTCAAATGCATGAACGATATCTAATACGCTATATCCTGTTCCAGTTCCAAGGTTATATGCATCTATTCCCTTTTCACTTGTAATTTTGTTAATTGCTTTTACATGTCCTTTTGCAAGGTCTACAACGTGAATATAATCTCTAACACCTGTTCCATCTGGAGTATCATAATCATCTCCAAAGACACTTAGAATTTCTAATTCCTTTGTTGCAACTTTTACGATATATGGCATTAAGTTATTTGGAATTCCATTTGGATTTTCACCAATCAAGCCACTTTCATGCGCTCCAATTGGATTGAAATATCTTAAGAGTGCAATACTCCATTCAGGATTTGCATCATATAAATCTCTTAAAATCTTTTCAATCATTAATTTTGTTGTTCCATATGGATTTGTTGTTCCAAGTGGGAAGCTTTCTTGTAATGGTTGAATTTTAGATTCTTTATAAACAGTAGCACTTGATGAGAATACAAAATTTCTGCATCCTGCTTGTTCCATCACTTCCAATAAAACAATTGTTGATAATAAATTGTTGTGATAATACATCAGTGGTTTTTTCACAGATTCACCAACTGCTTTATATCCAGCAAAATGAATGGCTGCATCAATTTTATGTTCTTGGAAGATTTTCTCTACGATTTCTCTATCGCAAACATCCCCTTCGTAAAATATAATACTCTTTCCAGTAATTTCTTTTATTTTATCAATAACATCTGGTTTTGAATTTGAGAAGTTATCAATGACAACGACTTCGTGTCCTGCCTCTAATAATTCTACAACTGTATGGGAACCAATGTATCCAGTTCCACCTGTTACTAATATTTTCAAATATAAGCACCTACCCTCTAATATGAGTATAACATATTTTTCAAAATTGATAAAGCTACAAACTACTTACTAGACTAAAACAATCTTTTACCATTTAAAATATTGATTCCTAATTCTTTTGCCATTGTACTTTGC
>JAGZRP010000202.1 GCA_018381595.1 Bacillota bacterium | reverse complement strand
GGCTTTTTTAATGTTTTGGCCTGTACAAAGGAAAAGCCACATAAAACAATAACAAACGAAAAAAAGACATATAGTTTATATTTCAGCATGTTCCTATTCATATTCCTCATCACCTACTTAAACTATATGTCAAATTTTATTAGAAATTAATGTTATTCTTCAATAATAGAAACAACACGATACCATGGAAATTTTTTACCTCGTTGAAATGCATATACATCAAAATCTTTCATAGCAAGTGCTCCGAATATAGAGATACCTCCTATTACAATAAAAATAATGCTTAATTGTATTAATAATTTTTTATGATAAATCATCTTATTTTTCATAAATGATAACACCCTTTCTTTTCAATGGTTTCACTAATATTTCTGTCACTTGTTTTGTCTTTTCTAAAAAGATACTAGAAACTTTAAGTGTGACAAAACTGATAAGGACTCCAATTCCAATTCCAACCATACCAAACCCAAATTGTAATAAGAAAATATGCAATCCATCTTGGAAGCAAAATGGAGAAAGTAATAAACACGCCAAGCCTGCAACCAAGCCAACAAAGCTAAAAGCTCCTAATATAAATGGAATACACCAAATAATAATATATAAAGATAATATCAATAAAATAGCTGCTGCAAGTAAACTTGCCCACAAAGGACTTCCTAAAATTAATAATAGCAATATCCCCATTTTCATACCTTTAGACTGTTTTGAGTAATGAAATTCTTCTTTACTATTCTCTACAGACACCAATCTCGTAGCTACTTCTAAAGGTGTTCCAATCTTTTCAAATATTTCTTGATAAGATAAACCTTCTTCTAAATAATCCTCAATCAATTCATCATAATTAGAAAGAAATGGTTTATAATCCTTCTCTCCCAGTTTGATTAATTCTAACTTCAATTTTTCTAAAAACTCTTTTTTATCCATTTTGCTTTCCTCCTATAAATTCATGAATTTTTTCCATCTGGCTCCAACCAGATAAAAATTCTTGGATATGTTCTTTTCCCTTTTCTGTAATATGATAATACTTACGAAGTCTTCCCTGATGTTCTACGGAATATACTTCTAAATAATTAGAACTTTCTAATCGTTTTAAAATTGGATATAAAGTAGACTCAGAAATTTCAATACATTCTGATACATCTTTAATCATTTGATATCCATAAGAATCTTCTTTTTGTAATACCGCTAAAATGCAAAATTCTAATAACCCTTTTTTTAATTGTATATCCATTAGATACCTCCTAACACATTATACTATACATTACAAAGTATTATGTGTCAATATAAAAAAAGAAATATCTTTATTTTGATATTTCCTTTTTCCCATTAGACTGAAATATAAATAATTTACTAAACACATAATTAATTACAATCACTACAACATTCATAACGATTTTGGCAAATATTTTATTAGTCATCATGACACTTACAAATAAGTACATTCCAACCATATCAACAACATAAGAGAAAATACGTGCTGCAAAAAATGAACTTACTTCACGCACCAGTTCTTTACGCGTTGTTGTTTTGCTTTCAAATACAAATAATTTATTTGTTACATAGGCGAATATGACTGATGCAATCCAAGCAATAGTATTATTAACATATGTATTGATTCCCATTAAATCCATGATATAGAAAGCAACAATGTTAATAACTGTAGTAAGACCCCCAAATACTAGATAACTAATCACTTCGCGATATTTATTATACCAGCCAATATGATTTTCTTGTTCTATATAATCTGAAATGACTTTGATAAATTTTTTATTATTGGATTGATATTTCTTTGGTTTAAATTTTTCTACTTTCTTAATTGCAGCGTCCAATTCATCGACACTATTTATCCCAATAATATATTTATCGGAAGCAAATTCATGAATAATTTGCTCTTGATGATCATTGGTATGCTCCTTATATTCCTTTTTTCTTGGAACGGCAATTACTTTTTTATTTTCTTTCAGAGCATCCACAATTGACCCTACACCACCATGAGTGATTACATAGTCTGCATCCTTGATATACTGTTGGAATGTATCCATTGGAATAAAATCTAAAATTTCCATATGTTTAGACTGGAATTTTGTATTACCCGCTTGAACAATTACTTTATCTTGGATCATACCTGTCTCAATTTGTTTTTCTATTTTTTCTAATAATCGATGGAAGCTTTTATCTTGCGTTCCTAATGTTACAAATATCATTAATAAATCGAACCTCCATACGTTGCATTGGGATATAGTTTCACCATGCTTTTCCACTGTACAATAAATAAATCAGAAATAGGATATAACAGTTTCCCAGTTGCCGTTTTTGTTCCTATATTCGCAAATGTTTCAATATAAATAATTTTACTACCTAAAATTTTTCCAATACAACACATAGGACCTGCGGTATGTGTTCCCGTTGTAATAATATAGTCTGGATGTATTTTTAAATATAAGTATAAACTAATAAAACAGTTTGCAAATAATTTGAATGGATAGGAAAGTAAATGATCTTTTGTACCATAAATTAAAAAATCAATTCTATTTTGATATTTCTTTTTTAACACATCACTTGTTTTAATTTTTTCCGTTACAATATGATAATCATATTTTGAAAACATCGGTTCTAACTGCATCAACTCATTAAAATGTCCACCAGTTGATGAAATAAACATTACATTCTTCATACTTTTCACCACTCTCATTATACAATACTTTCTCTTTTTCGTCCATTAAAAAAACAATAGTCTTTGACTATTGTTTCAGACTGTTGACAAATAGGTAAATAAAATCACTTATTTGTCCTTTTTGTTATCTTATCAACTGATAAGTGATAAATAAACCATTATACCTAGTATATTCTTATATTAGGCATAATGATGTAATGCGAAT
>JAGZRP010000201.1 GCA_018381595.1 Bacillota bacterium | reverse complement strand
GATGGATTTTATGAAGAACTTGGTGAATACATGGAACTTGTAAAAGATCAATTATTAGAACGTTTTGAAATTCAATGTAGCAAACATGTTTATAATTTCCCATTCTTACTTGGACAAGGAGTTTGGACAGATGGAGATAAATTAAAACCTCAAGACCGTCTTAGAAAATTATTAAAACATGGTACATTAACATTTGGATTTATCGGACTTGCTGAATGTTTAAAAGCATTAATTGGAAAACACCAAGGAGAGAGTGAAGAAGCTCAGAAATTAGGGCTTGAAATTATCAAATTCATGAGAAAACGTGCAGATGAATATTCTGAAAAATATAATTTGAATTTCTCTGTTATCGCATCTCCTGCCGAAGGATTATCTGGTAGATTTGTGAATATTGATAAAGCAATCTTTGGAAAATTAAAAGGAATTACTGATAGAGAATATTATACCAACTCATTCCATGTTCCTGTTTATTATCCAATTTCTGTTGCAGACAAAATTAAAATTGAAGCCCCATACCACGATTTAACCAATGGAGGACACATTACTTATATCGAATTAGATGGAGATACAACAGAAAATGTAGATGCATTTGAAAAAATTGTTCGTATTATGAAAGAATCTGGAATTGGATATGGAGCAATTAACCACCCAGTAGACCGTGATCCTGTTTGTGGATTCAATGGAGTGATTAATGATGTTTGTCCAGGATGTGGAAGAACGGAAGAGGACGGTGTTCATTTTGAAAGAATTCGTCGTATTACAGGATATTTAGTTGGAACTGTAGATCGTTTCAATAATGGAAAACGTGCCGAAGAGCATGACCGTGTAAAACATACATTTAATGCAAAGAATGCAAAAAATTAGACTAGCGGGACCACTACAAACAGATAGTATTGTAGATGGACCAGGAATTCGTGCTGTTTTGTGGACACAGGGATGTGGTCACCATTGTGAAGGATGTCATAATCCAGAAACCCATGATTTTCATGGGGGAAGTAATTATGATGTAGAACAAATCAAAAAGCAACTTGATACATTACAATTTCACGATGGTATCACTCTTTCTGGGGGAGACCCTATGTTTCAACCAGAAGCTTGTTATGAAATCGCAAAATACGCACAAAAAAAAGGATTGAATGTATGGTGTTATACCGGTTTTACATTAGAACAATTATTGGTGATGTCTCACAAAAATAAATGGATTTTAAAATTGTTAGAACAAATCGATGTGATGGTAGATGGTAAATTCGAACTCAGTCAAAAAAGTTTAAATTTAAAGTTTAAAGGTTCTAGAAATCAGAGAATTTTAAATGTGCCAAAAAGTTTGAAACAACATCAAGCTGTCATCATTGAAAAATACAATCGAGAAAAGACATGGTCACCAATTTATAAACAAGAAGAGTATTTATATATATAAAGTAAAAATACAAGAAAAATGTAATCATTGATGATTATGTTTTTCTTTTCTTTTCTATGAATTTATGCTATGATTTTAATAGTTAGAGGTGGACTTATGAGACAAGAGGGATATTTAGATAACAATGGTCAACCAATTGTAAAAGAACCAGTTGATCCAAAAAAATTAATTCAGAAAATTGCAATCATTGCTTTTGTTGTTTTAATCGTTATTTTTATTGGTGTTTTCTTATACAAAAAAAGTAAGAATGATAAGTGTTATTCCATTGAAGATGCATATAAAAATGCAGCAATGCAAATTGCAGAGCAAAATAAAAAGTTACCAAAATTAGAAGGTCAAAAGGTAACAATCTCAGAGGATGAAATCACTCAAAGTGGAAAAATTAATAAAGAAAGTGTAACCTTAAAGGAAAATGTTTGTAAAGGTAGTGTTACGATTACAAATGTAAAAGGGAAATATGTAATGGTTGCCAATTTAACAAATTGTGATTACTGTACAACCGATACCCATTATAAAGAATTTGGTAAATATACAGATAAAGAACCAGGGAAACAGGATCAAGTAGAAGTAAAAACAACATATAATTATTATACATTTGATGTTTATTACACAAAATATTCTTCTTGGTTAAAAGAAGAAAAGGTGAAAAAAACAAAGGACAAAAAGTTTGGTATTTATATGCCTGAGGATTCTAACGTAATTCCAGATGTTCCAGAGCCAGGAAAAGTTATTACAATTGAACAAGAAACGAAGAATACCTATTCTTATCGTGATAAAAGATGGTTATATTATCGTACACCAAATGATAACTATTCTGCATATTCTAATGAACCAGTTCCAGGTTATGCGAATAAAGACATATCTACGAAAATCACATCAGCACCAAGTGATTGGTCACCAAATTATCCAGATAAAAAAACATATCGCTTTATTTCTACAAAAACAGGATATCGTTGGTATAAAAAAGTAAATGGTAAAAAAGTATATTGGAAAAGTGGAAAATATTATCCAGAAATGCCAGAAGAAGGGTATATAAAAGATGATAGTAAAAAAGTTTCTGTATATTCTTATACGGATTCGTTATATCGATATTATAATGGTCCAAAAAGAGGATATGGAGGATTTTCATCTAAGGTTCCTTCTAAATATCCATATAGAGATGATGACAGTATGAAATACACAAGTTGGACTGGTTATTATGATGAATCTCATTTAGATGGTACAAATAATTGGTATCGCGAAGAAAGAATTAATGTGAATTCTAGATATCGTGTAAAATATAAAATATATTCTGTATTACATTTAGATAGCTATGTCACAGAGGCTGAATTACAAAAGAAAACAGGGAAAACATTAGAACAATTAAAAAATGAGCCAAACGTGGAACTCAAAGTAAAATACGAATATCGTTACCGTAAAGTAAAATAAAAAGAAAACCTATTTCCATGAAAATGAAATAGGTTTTTT
>JAGZRP010000200.1 GCA_018381595.1 Bacillota bacterium | reverse complement strand
CAGAAGGCAAAATTTCTTTTTTGAATAAATATTTAATGTTCCCTCTGATAGTTTACTATGAACTCTCTTTTTCTTGGCGTTTTTATTTCCGTGTTCTACCAATCTTACTTCCTGTTTATCTGTAACAAAAACACGGATATCATCACTGACTAAATCTACTTTTATCTGCTTGATGTTTTCCACAGGATAAGTTTTATCTTGCACAATATGATATTCTTGTTTTCCAAATTCAAATTTATTTCCGCTCATAATACCAATTGTTAATATGGCACTCAGTAGTAAAACAAATAAAGCCAGAAAACAGAATAATATGATATATATACTTTTTTTATTCATGATTTTCTCCTTTTATTTTGAAGGCAAGTGAAATCATTTCCTCAATGAGTGCTGCAATAATAAAGATAATCCAAGAAATATTCCATGCTCCAAATTGGAAACTAATTAAGAAATAAATAATGGTTGTTAATATCCATAAAATACTAGAAATACTATTTCTAATTTCTCGGTTTCTATGAGTTAAATGATGATGCTCACGATACTCTTCTACAAAAGTTTCTTCTTCTTTTTCATACTTTGGAATAGACATGAAGTGATAGATTAGAATACAGGTTGGAATTCCACCACCACCAAATAATACGGTTGCGATTAAATAATCGGGAGCCCCTACTAGCTCATCTAATACAACGATAGCAATAAACATTAAGATATAAAGAGCAACACAGATAGATACGACTAGGGCATTTTTCTTTCTAATTTCTTGTGTATTGATTTGTTTCTTAGAAACAGTTTCTTGACTTAGTGTAGATAGTAATTCTTCAATATCACCAATCCCTGAAATTACTTCACGATAGGCAACTTGTTCTGATTTTCCATCTTTGATTAAATCTTTATATTTTTCTTCTAAGTCACAAGTTAATTCGTCTTTTAATTCACGCACCTTTTTTGTTTTTGGTGCATCCTGAAATAGTTCGTTAATATATTTTTCTAATTTTTCCATAAATCCTCCTAAATTAATTGATTAATAATTCTTTTTGCTGTTTCCCAGTCTTCTTTGTTGCGTTCATAATACTTTTTTCCTGCATCACTGATCCGATAATATTTTCTTCTCGCTCCTGATTTTTGATCTCCCCAATAAGATTCGATGAAACCATTTTCTTCTAATCGTTTAAATGCACAGTATAAAGTAGCCTCTTTCAATTCATACTCATTATTTGTTTTTTCTTTAATTGTCTTATTAATTTCATAACCATAACTATCTTGTTTCATTAAATGCGCTAAAATGATGGTTTCCGTATGTCCACGGATAATATCTGATGTAATAGACAAAGAATATCGCCTCCTTCATAAGTACACAATATCACATAGTACCTCATCTGTCAATGTATATTCTGGAATAGAATAAAATGGTATAGATGAAAACAGTTTGCTAATTTTAGAAAACTGTGTTACAATGAACGGACGTGTCGAAAAGAGGTATATATGAAAAAAAGCACATTTATGGAACTTGGATTGAGTGAACATGTATTAAATGCAATTCAAAAACTAGGTTATAAGGAACCAAGTGATATCCAAGAACAAATTATTCCGATGATATTAAATCATCAGGATGTGATTGGGCAAGCCCAAACAGGAACAGGAAAAACACTCGCTTATGCGGCAAGTATTTTATCTTTATTAAAAAAAGAAGCAAAGAAAGTAACAACGATTGTTTTAGTTCCAACCAGAGAACTTGCGATGCAAGTATCAGATGAGTTTGATGCATTAAATTCATCACATTATTTTAAAATCCTTCCAGTATATGGAGGAAGCAGTAGTACAACACAAGTAAACGCTTTAAGAAAAAGAGTGGATATTGTAGTTGGAACACCAGGTCGTGTGATGGACTTGATGAGAAGAGGTGCATTAAAAATTGATGCCCTAGATTATTTTATTTTAGATGAAGCAGACGAAATGTTAAACATGGGATTTTCTTCAGATATTGAAGAAATATTTAAAAAAACAAACAAAGAAAAACAAGTATTATTATTTTCAGCAACCATGCCAAAAGAAATTTTGAAATTAGCGCAAAAATATATGAAAAAAGATTATGAACATGTCATTATCAAATCAAAAACAAAAACATCAAGTTTCTTAAAACAATACTATTATTTAGTGAATGACAAAATGAGAAAAGAAGTATTGTGTCGTATCATCGATGCAAAAAACTTGAACTCGGCAATTATTTTCTGTCAAACAAAAAAAGAAGTAGATAATTTGTATACAGAATTAACAAAAAGAAATTATAGTGTAGAAGCAATGCATGGGGATATTCAACAGAGTGCTAGAATTGAAACATTAGATAGATTTAAAAAAGGAATGTTTCAATACTTAATCGCAACTGATGTAGCTGCAAGAGGAATTCACGTGGATAATATATCTTGTGTCATTAACTACAATATTCCACAGGATATTGAAAGTTATATTCACCGTGTTGGAAGAACAGGTCGTGCGAAAAATGATGGGCTTGCTATTACGTTAATAACACCAAGACAAGAACACTTTATTAGAGATGTTGAAAAGAAAGCAAAGTGTATTGTTGAAAAACAAGAAATTCCAGAACAAACAGAAATTTTTGAATCACAATATCAAAATATTTTAAGTCAAGTAGAAAAAATCATGGAAGATAAAACATATGAGGATTATAGTTTCTATGCAGATGAGATCAACCGGTTTGAAACCAATGTGGGGCGTATTTGTGCTGGAACATATCCATTTGCAGTAGGAAATCAGAAGACGTTTTATGACAATCAGCCATTTATCGACTGGCAGGAACTCAACCGAATTGACCTGGCGGATACGGGTATTACCGCCTTAATTTCTACCCGGAGCAGAATGCTGATATCCATCATC
>JAGZRP010000199.1 GCA_018381595.1 Bacillota bacterium | reverse complement strand
ATATAAATGGAATTACACCTAATATTTTGATAAATAAAGAACCTCCAAATACATTTGCTAAAATGGCTAAATAGTATCCAACTAGAGATACAATCATAATTGGTGTTTGTAATTGTTGGAAATCTTCAATATTAGTTGTCATACTTGCAAGTACTCCAGCAAGAAGTGAATATGCAAGGAACGTTAATACCATTAAAATGAGTGTAAGTGGAACAATGTAGACAAGTTTATCTAAAATTCCAGCTACTTTTAAAGCATCAATAATACCTCCAAAGCTTCCACCCATTCCCGATAATGGATTTCCTCCTCCAAGAAAGAGCCTTAAACCAAAGCCAACGCCAGCATATAAAATTAATAATGCACCTTGGAATAAGATAAATAAGTTTCCTGCTATCACTTTTGAGAAGAAATGCTTTTGTGGAGACACATTAGAAATAATAATTTCCATTCCTCTTGTTGTCTTTTCGTCATTTACCTCTGCCCCAATCATTTGCACTAAGAAAATCGTTAGCATAAAGAATGGTAAAATAGCAATTGGAAATACCGTTGACATAATAATTTCTGTACCCTCTGATTGAGGATTTTTATCTTTACTTAGAATTTCACGTTCTATTTTTGCTTCTGAATAAATCTTTTCCAATTGTTCTACTGGAATATTTGATTTTACAATTGCAACAGCCATTTTTGTACTGTTAATAGTTTGATTGATCGTTTGAGAATCCATCGTTCCCAAATAATCTTTTGTAATTAATGTTGTTTTAATAATATCTTTTTCAGAATCTTCAAATACAAGAACATAATTGTGTTTACTCTTCTTCACTAGTTTCTTGGCTTCTTTGATTCCCTTGTCATATTTTTTGACAACATAATCAGATTCTACTTCTTCTTTTTTCTTGGTATCATCTGCTGCTTTTTTATCTTTTCCTTGTAATGTCTTATTCGTTACTTCCAATTGTTGTTTAAACACTTCATAGGTGTTCGTTGTTGTATTATCAATTACATAAATGGTTTCTTTTTCGTTAAAATCTCCACCAAATGCTTCAATGATATGATCAATATTTAATCCACAAGCAATCACTGCAAATAATAATAAATTTGCTGCTAAAAACCATTTGGTTTTAATTTTTCTTTTTAAACTAATTCCAATTAAAAATTGAAACTTATTTGGCTTTTTACTATTTTTCATATTCTTCACCAACTTTCGCAACGAAGATTTCATTCAATGATGGTTCTTCTACTACAAACTTAATCACATGTTTTGCGTGTTTTGATACAACTTGAAATACTTCATCAACAACACTGCTATCTTGTATTTTAACTTCCATTTCATCTGGTCTTACATCAACAGATACAACCCCATCAATTTGTTCTAATAATTTTACATCAATATCAGCACGAATGAAAATATTCTTTTTACGATATTTTTCTTTAATATCTTTTAAATATCCAGCAATGACTGGTTTTCCATGAAGCATAATTACTAACTTCTTACAGAATAACTCTACATGTTCCATACGATGAGAAGAGAAAATAATCATACTTCCAGCTTCGCTCATACGCTTAATTTCATTTTTAAATAACTCTACGTTGAATGGATCTAATCCACTAAAAGGTTCATCTAAAATCAATAACTTTGGTTGATTTAAAACAGCGGTTATAAATTGAACCTTTTGTTGATTTCCCTTTGATAATTGTTTAATTGGTTTTTCTAAGTAATCACTAATTTCAAAACGTTTTAATAACTCATCTAAACGAGTTAAAATTTCATCTTTACTCATTCCTTTTAATGTTCCATAATAGATACATTGCTCTTTTACCGTTAATTTTGTAAGAAGACTTCTCTCCTCCGTTAAAAAACCAATTTCATCGGTTACAGAATAATCAATTGGCTTTCCATTTAAAGTGATTTCTCCATCACTCATATCTAATAAGCCCATAATCATTCGAAATGTCGTTGTTTTTCCTGCCCCATTCACACCAAGTAATCCAAAGATTTCTCCTGGTTTTACTTCAAATGTTAAATGGTCAACAGCTAAAAAATCGCCATAATACTTTGTTACATTGTTCACTTTTAGCATTCTATCACTCCTATTAACAGTTTTATTATACACTATGTAGAAATATTTGGAAATAGATTTCAAACAAAAAAGAGATGATATCCATCTCTTAGTGAAATAATCTTAAAATGTCATTATATGTAATAAATATCATCAGTAGCATCAAGCATACAAAACCAATCGAATGAATGGTATTTTCTACTCTTGGATTGACTGGACTTCCTTTTATTTTCTCAATAATCAAGAATAATAAACGTCCACCATCAAATGCTGGAATTGGAAGTAAGTTAATGAAGCCTACATTTAAACTCAAGAATCCCACTAAATATACGAGATTCAAAAATCCTGCTTTTGCACTCTCTCCAACTACAGTATAAATACCAACAGGACCTGCTAGTGACCCAACACTTAATTTTCCTAAAATCAAATAACCAATGACTAAAATCATTTGATGAATCAAACTAAATGTTTTCGTAAATCCATATTTTAAAGCTGGAAGGAATCCTTTTACAATCTTATTTTGAAGAGCAAAACCATATTGATATTTCGTTTCCCCATCTTGTTTTATCTTCTTTGGAGTAACAACAATGGCTTCTTTTTTACCATCACGTTTCACAATCATATTCATTTTTTTGTCCCCATTTACCTGAATGAGTAACATCAAATGATCATTGGAACGTATTACGTTATTATTAATTTGATAAATAACGTCTCCTTTTTTTAACCCCGCTTCATACGCTGGAGTTCCTTTTTCTACTTTTGAAATACGGTTACTATCTGTTGGAACTCCATTGATAAGTCCAACGATGAAGAAAATAATAATCGCCATCGATACATTCAAAGGCTGTCTAACA
>JAGZRP010000198.1 GCA_018381595.1 Bacillota bacterium | reverse complement strand
CTCCAATGCCACATTACATTTATAGACTTTTCATCAACTTTTTACTAATTCATTATTTTATTTATCGGTTAGTTAGATGGTCAGACCCTCAGTATATAATAAAAGCCTTTCGGTGTGAGACATATCCGCGATACTTTACCATATGAATAAGTAATTTCTATTTTTCTATTTCCTTTTCTATATAATGAGTTATATCCATAATAATTATATCCATTCGTTTTAACAAATGTACAACCATTCATCTTTAATTTTTCAACTGCCTTATAATATGACATTCCTGTTTTAGCTCCATATACACTATAATGATTATCATATATCCATAAAGTCCAAGCATCTTTTTTTGCCCCATTTTCAAGAGATGTACTAGCTTGAATTAAAAGATTGTTATCTTTTCTTAATGAATAAAACCATCCAATATTTTGAGCTGACCTGTTAGTACCTTTCATATGTAATTTCTTTCCCAAAAAATGTATATCATTTCCTAAATATTTCGTAACTTCTATTGTCGATGATTGTTTATTTACAATAACTATACATGTGCAACTTAATCCATTTGCTGTTGCAGAAATTATAGCCGTCCCCTTTCTTATCCCTATTACTGTTCCTTTCGTATCTACTTTTGCAACTGACGTATCACTCGATTTCCATTTTACCTTTGATGATTCGCCGATTACAGTTGCTTTAAGACTAATTTTTTCTTTTATTTGAATCGAAACTTTTGTCGTATTTAATTTAATGCTTGATTCAATTACATTTAATATGCATTTTGATTCTGTTCCAATGCATTTATTTCCTTCTCCATCAACTAGACATGCTTTAATTTCTGTAGTTCCTACTTTTTTCGCCTTAATTTTCCCATTTCCATCTACAGTAGCGACTGATTGATCCGACGAAGTAAACACTATTTTACTACTTGTTATAGTGGGATCTGCTAAACTTACTTCAAGTTTATATTTCTTACCTCTTTGTAGCGAAATAGTTTTTCTAGACATTTTAGTGTTGTTAAATTGAAACACTGGTAAATTTCCAAAAAAATCAATATTATTACTTGAAAGAGTAGGCTTGTTATATGACCAAAGTATAGGATGTTCTTTTTTTAAATATACAAACAATTCTGGAATAGTTAAGCAACCATCCTCATTCTCATCTGCTTTAATAAAATCATTATTTACTGTAGAAACAATACATCTCGATAATTGATCTGCAAATTCATCAGTTTTATAATCTGTCGACACCAAAAACATAAATTTATTTAAGTCAGCTTCTGCTAACTCTTCACACGCAGCAGAATATATTGCACCAGCTCGACAGCAATCTATTATCATTATAAAATTCCCCTTATATAATTTTAAAGTATTTATTAACTCAACAAAAGAAATTTTTTCATTATCTTTACTAGAAATGATGTTCAGTACATTATTGTAATATCCAATAGGTATTCCACCATATCCATTTTCTTTAGTAGCTGGAAGTCCATGACCAACATAATAAAAAACATTTAAATCTTCATCATTGCTTTTAGAAAATGCATTCTTAAGCGTATCATTAATACCATTTTTAACTCTTCTTTGCTTTTCCTTACTTTTTAAATCCGCACTATCTGTATCATAAGAATATGTATAAACATCACCATTATTTCTATAATTAGGAATTTTCGTCTTTTTGAATATTTCATTCATTTTTTCACATGTACTTTTTTGATACGAACGTCCCACTATAGTCGCAACTCTTAGCCGACCCTCAGCCCTCACTCTTGTTGGTGCTATAATTATAATAAACATAATTCCGATTATTATTAATACATTTTTCTTCATATTCCATACACTATTCATATTAGTCTCCTTGTAAAATCTCACCATAATGATAAGTACACATGTTGTTTTCCATACAAACCAAATAGCTATACCTATTATCTTGCTGTCTACATCGTTGCTGAGACAGACTCAAGACTTGATTCAAAACTGTGGTTATCAATTCATTTAATGAGACTTCCACTCACTGAATTATATATCGATTGAATATTGTGTTTATCCATCAATTAGATGATCAGTCTCTTGAGAATTGTCTCGGTCACTAAATTAATCCTCCATTTTGACGTATCTGATTCTTTATTGACTCACTACAGATACATCCTCTGAAATCATACATATCCACATTAAAATTAGTAATAATGTCCACTGCACTATGAAATCTACAATATTTCTCATGACAAAACATAATCTGTCCATTAGAAAGAATTACCGCCAATTCCTTATTCTCCGTATTGAAAGCCATATCCAAGACATCTCCCTTAATAGCAGGATCCTGTGAGGAATATGGATTCGAATACCACCATCCCATTTTTTTACCACGAACAATTTTTTCATAATAATTAAAAGTCTGAAGTGATTTCTGTCCATTAGAACAGGCAATTACTGTATTTTCTGAACTTACAACCATTATATAGTTTCCACCAGTTTTATCAAAGATCTTCTTTCTCATGCAATCTCCAATATGATAAGTGCTGATGATATTGTCTTGTGTTGCCACTGCTATACATGGTTCATTCTTGAAGCTGCTTATTCCAATAACAGGCGTATCCTGACTATTCACCTCAGAATATGCTCCTGTGCGAATATTTTTAAACTTTACTTTTCTGACATTATTACCTACAGCTGCTATAGAACCATCCGGCATAAAGCAGGCTAGCCGTGCGTTTTTGCATGGAGTATCTGTATCAAAGCATTCACCTGTTTTCAGATCATAAAGATACAAATCATGTTCCATATTTTTTCTAAGTACCTTCGTACCATATGTTGAAATCTTCTTGCGTTGATTTGAGACAAAATGTTCGTCAAACCATTTTTCAGTTCCGCTCGCCAGTTCATACACCCAGGTTTTTTTATCTGTTTCACCTAAAACAAAAGTTCCATCATCTGAA
>JAGZRP010000197.1 GCA_018381595.1 Bacillota bacterium | reverse complement strand
CCAGTATATTATACTATGATCAATTAAAAATTATGTCTAGAAGCTATCATCTTATAAAACTGGATAATAATACTAGGTAATGTTGCAAAAATAAAAATCATCGCTAATTGTCTTAACGTTAATTCACTAATAGAAAAAAATGAATGAAAATTAGGTGAGATAAGAATCCAGATTAAAAGAAGTCCTCCCATTAAAAATGCCAGTAAACTATAATAATTTAACGGTAATTTAATTAGTGGTAAATCACTACGACAATTAAAACCATGTAACAATCGCGCTAAACATAGAGTGCCAAAAGCCATTGACGAAGCAGTTAATTCATTATTTCGAAGTCCCATAAAATAACTCAACATCGTAAAAATACTAATGATTAAACCTTCAAAGCCAACTTGTAAAATTGTTTCTTTATTCAATAAAGATTTATTGATATTCCGTGGTTTTTGCTTTAGAATTTCTTCATTTCCTTTTTCCATCCCAATTGCAATTGCCGGTAAAGAATCAGTTATTAAATTAATAAATAGTAGATGAACCGGTAAAAAAGGCGTCGGTAAGATTAAAAATGAAGTTACTAATACACAGATAATCGCTGATAAATTACCTGACAATAGATAAATAATTGCATTTTTTATATTAGTATAAACAATTCGTCCTGTCATTATTGCGTTAACGATAGTAGCAAAATTATCATCAGTTAAAACCATACTTGCCCCATCTTTAGCAACTTCACTTCCTGTAATCCCCATCGCTACCCCAACATCACTTTGCTTTAAAGCTGGTGCATCATTTACTCCATCACCGGTCATAGCAACAACCTTCCCACTTTTTTGCCACGCTTTAACAATTCTAATCTTATGTTCAGGAGCAACACGGGCATAAATAGAAATTTGTGGTAAATAAGCATATAGCTGATTATCAGTCATTTTATCTAATTGTTTACCATCGAGACATTTATCACCTGGTTTATATATTCCAATTTGCATAGCAATACTACAAGCTGTCGTTGCATGATCTCCAGTAATCATAATCGGTTTTATTCCAGCATTAATACAATCTTGAACTGCTTGAAAACTTTCAGGCCGTGGTGGATCTATTAAAGCCACTAAGCCGATAAAAACTAAATCGTATTCATCTTGAATCGTCAAAGTATTACGATAAAATTTTTTATAAGCAAAACCTAAGACTCTTTTACCCTCACTAGCTAAAAAATCATTTTGCTCTAAAATTTTCTTTTTATCTTGATTAGTTAAAATCTCTTTATAGCCATCATTTAAAATAGTTTTGCAACGATTTAATAAAACATCAGGTGCTCCTTTAGTATATAAATGATTATTCGAAGCAACACTCATTAATTTTCGTGATGAATCAAAAGGAAGTTCTAAACGACGCTTTGTTTTTAAATCATAATCATGATTAAAACAATAATTATGATAGGCTTCTAACAAAGCAATTTCTGTAGGATCACCAATATTTTTACCATTTGAAATTGATGCATTATTACAGATTACAAAAGACTTCAATAAAATATTATGATTATATTCACAATGATTCAACTCACTAATTTTAATTCTTCGATCACGAGTATATATGTCAGTAGCTTCCATTTTATTCTGTGTTAATGTTCCTGTTTTATCAGAACAAATAACCGATATACACCCTAAACTTTCTACTGCATTTAAATTCTTTATAATCGCATTTTCTTGAGCCATTTTTTGCGTAGAGATAGATAATACAATCGTTACAATTGACCCTAAGGCCTCGGGAATAGCTGCCACAGCTAAAGCAACAGCCACCATTAAAGCATCTAATAATTGTTCTTTAGCAAATAAAACATCCATCACCAAAACAAAAATACAAATAACTATGATTCCAATTGATAATCTTAATGAAAATTCATCTAAAGACTTTTGTAAAGGAGTTTTTCTTTGCTTAGTTTCATTAAGCATAGTTGCTATTTTACCAATTTGGGTATTCATGCCTATTTTAGTTACAACATAGCTGCCACTTCCATTTGTAACTAAACTACCCGAAAACACCATATTATTCATATCAGCAATTGAACATTCATGATGTAAAGGTAAAGTTTGTTTTTCGACACTTTCTGATTCTCCAGTTAATGCACTTTCATTTATCGTTAAGTTATTAGCTTCTATTAAACGACCGTCACCAGAAATCACATCACCTGCTACAATAACGACAATATCGCCTATTGTTAATTCATTAGCTGGTATTTCCATTTTCTTTCCTGAACGGATTACTTTAACTTTAGGAATCGACAATTTCTTTAAACTATTTAGTGATTTTTGCGCTTTCACGCTTTGAATTGTCCCTAATATAGCATTTATAGTAATTACTACAATAATTACTAACGTACTTTCAATTTCGCCAGTAAACGCGGATATCAAAGCTGCAACAATTAAAATAATTACTAAAAGATCTTTAAACTGGTCAATAAATATTGAAAACACACTCGGTTGTTTACTTGCAATAATTTCATTTTTACCATATTTTTGCATTCTAATTAACGCTTCTTTTGGACTAAGACCCTGGTCATTTACTGATAATTCATGCTGTATTTGACTAAAAGTTTTTTGATAAGCTTCCATTATATCCTCCTTACTATATCCTTAAATTAAAATATATAAAAAAGAGAATAAAAAAAATGTTAAAATATAATACTATCACTAAATTTTAAGGCGCTATAATTTAAACTGGGGTGAACGACCTCCTTTAATTTTTGTTGAGGTTTTCGTTTCACCCTTTAATTTTGTTTGGGGTCACCCTGTTGACTACTCTTTTTACTTTAAAAATAATAGAAATTATTAAAAAAGCAAACATAAAAGATAATTTATCAAAAAAGAAAATATTTGATTATAAATAAATCTTAAAAAATTAAAAGCTTAAAACTATCAAAAATGATAGCTTTTAAGCTTTTT
>JAGZRP010000196.1 GCA_018381595.1 Bacillota bacterium | reverse complement strand
ATTCACATAGAAGATCAAATAGAGTTTGGAAATCAAACATCAAACGTGTTAGCTGCAAAGTTAACGGAACACCTAGAAAATTATATGTATGTGCTTCCTGTTTGAGATCCGGAAAAGTTGAGAGAGCTTAGTCTTGAAACGTAGAGAACTGCATTGCAGTTCTCTTTTTTTAATCGGAAACCTGCAACGTAACTTTCCGATTTTTAAAAATGCTCCGCAAGGATACGAATTTCAAATTATTTCATCCCATAACCGTCACTGTACACTGCTCTGTTCATGTACGGAAATCCAACGATACCGCACACTAGTACACCGAATAATAAGTTTCTGATACATTGACGCCGGATGAATTTATTATTCGGTGTACTAGCAACCACAAAAAAGATAATATCCAAGCAGGATACAGCCGATCATAATTAAAATCCCACAGAAATCGCCCGGGATCAGAAACATCGCAAGCATTCCAAGCCCAAAAAAGAATAACGCAAAGCCTATGATACGTTTCATACGGACACCAAAAAAGACATATATCACTATTAATATATGCCTTTTTGTATACTCATATCCTACTACTTTTGTATTAATTTTTTATTTTCAATATATATTACACTGTCTGCCGCCTCATCCAATTCATCACTATGCATGACAACCAATATTGTTTTTTCTCCTTTCAATTTCCGAATGTATGCCACCACATTCTCCTGTGTTTTCTTATCCAGATTTGACAAAGGTTCATCTAAAAAAAGAATCGGGCTATTCAAGCCAAAAACTCGTAACAGCGCAAGTTTTTGCTGCTGTCCGTAACTTAAATTCACAGGATTGCTTAAAATTTCCTTATCCGAAAAATCTACCTGTAATAAATGCATAAGTTCTTTATCAATAGGAATCTCATACATGTTTTTCATAAAATCTCCATCAACTGTAAAGATTGGATAGGTTAAAAATGCTGCCTCATCCATTTCATCGGTAAGTATGAACCCACCTCGTGAAAAAGATAATTTAACGTTTCCAAACAGTAAATTCAAAAA
Organism: Bacillota bacterium; assembly: GCA_018381595.1. Taxonomy (GTDB): domain Bacteria; phylum Bacillota_I; class Bacilli_A; order RF39; family UBA660; genus UMGS2016. Next base: position 1,928 of record JAGZRP010000196.1, on the reverse strand, counting down.
CATACTTTTTCCGCTTCCATTTTCTCCCTTTATTACATATAACCCACCCTTTTTTATTTTGAGTTTATCAATATGAAACAGAAAATCTGTTTTTTCCTTTCCTTTATAGAAATCATACTTTTCTGTGAAAAAAAGATTTTCTGTATTTGTCATATATTTTTTTGTTTCTTTCGGAATCTTTGCATCATCTGATAATTTATCAATACGTGCCACATGTACCATATTTGCCCTGTATCTCATCAAAATAGCACATGCTGTAGTAATTGGATCAGAGAAATACGCCATATATTGATACATCATCAGAAATTCTCCAATCGAAATCTGTTGATTCAAAACTAAATTTCCTCCTATAAACAAAAACACCACTAAACACACCTGATCCAATATATTGGGAGCCTGTCGGCATAAACATTCTAAAAAACGATACCTTAAAACATGTTTTTCATACGGAACAATATTTTGTTTATATTCATCTGCAAAGAATTTTTCTCTATGTAACGCATTGATTCCAATTTTATTTTCGATAATATTTCGAATACCATTTAAATATCTATCCTGCTTTACCATAACATTTTTTTGCATATCAAATAGCGGTTTCGAAATATTAAGGGAAACAATTATTAAAACGATTCCATATACGATAAAAAAAATGCCCAGATAAATATTGGTCATAAAAACTACTGCAAGGATTCCACACACGTAAATAAAACAACTAATTAAATTCAGATGTATTTCTTCATATAAATCTCCATAAGCAGCACAACTGTTTGAACACACATTATAATAATATCCTTTGTCCTCATCTGCATATACAGACTGATTCATATTTAATATGTCTTTTGCCGCCTTTATCTGCAATCTAAATGTATTTTTTATTCCAATCTTAATCGGGTTGTATGTAATAAAGTAAAACTTCATTATCATCAGCAGACTTGTAACTCCGAACGTAATCATAAACCATGGCAGTATCTTTTCTTTATTATTCGCCATTAGAATATCATCTATAAGGTAACTCAGCAATTTTGGAATTAACAATGTCAAAAAAGATGTCAGTGTCATCATCAGAATTTGCAGCGGATATTTTTCTAATTCTTTTGTTTTCATTTTTCACAGGCTCCTTAAGCTTTCTGGATTTATTTAAGAAATATGTTTAATATAAGAAATCAAAATATTCTTTAATTCATATTTTTCATATGTACATGCCCCAGCTCTCAAATTGTATTGTATTATGCACCCACCCAAACATAATGGTAATATATTGCATTTTTTGCATTCTTTGCGAACAGAAAACATTTTTTTATTTTCAATATCGACATCAAAAAAATATTTTTTCTCTTGATCCATAGAGCCACTGCAAAAAGTACAGTAACCTTCTGGACTAATTGCATATGCATTTCCATATGGAAATTTGCATGGTGTACTTCTAGGAACTGGCAGTTCGAATTTTCCTTTTTGTTCAGACCATAATAATTTTATTTGATATGCCACTTCTGCATACTCTTGTACAGAAAGCATTTCAAATGAATCATCTTGATGATATTTAATTGTACGATTTGGATTAATTTCAATTCTTTCATTACCAAACTTCTCAAATATATATTTATGTAATGCTATGATTTCATCTTTATTTTCTTTGCAAATATTAGTCCGAAGCAAAACTTTTGCTTGTGAGAAATTCATTATATTCTCAATAAGTTCAATCTCCTCTTTAAAATGGAAATGGTCGGACACTCTAAGTCTATCATGTGTTTTTTCAAGTCCGTCAAACGTAAGCTGTATTGACGAAAACTTTACTTTTTGTAATAATTCTTTACTTAACATTGAACCATTAGTAGTTAAAAATGCCTTATACACAATTCCAATTTTATCTGTAATCTTTTTAATATTTTCATCCAAATAAACTAAAACAGGTATATTTAACAACGGTT
>JAGZRP010000195.1 GCA_018381595.1 Bacillota bacterium | reverse complement strand
TCTTCTCTGTTTTTCTTGCTACTAGTTCTTTTCCAATATGATGTCCAGTTCTTGGCATACAGATTAGATGTTCTACTTTAGAATGGTTCAGATAGGTAATAAAATCATTGTAGGAAATGCCACGATCCATTCCTCCAAAGATGAGTGTATTTACTTTTTTCAATGCTTCAATTCCGTTCATAGTAGCGGCTGGTATTGTTGCAATAGTATCATTATAGTAAGTAACCCCATCAAATGTTCCAACACACTCTAAACGGTGCTCTAATGGCTGAAATGAGTTGATTGTATCAATGACTTTACTGATATCTACATCATGTAATTTTAAAATGAGTAAGATAACCATAATATTTTGTAAATTATGCTCTCCAACTAAATTTCTTTTTCCATGAACTGGATATAACAATTCATTTTGATAAGAAACATAATCTCCATGAATTGAAATCGTATTTGCATCCGTACTCTCATTTAACGTAACCGGGTAGAGATGCGTTTGATAATCTCCTTCTAGTACTTTTTGATATAATACTTCATTATCTTTACAATAGATTGCAATATCATCTTTGGTTTGATATTTGAACATGTGCATCTTAATATTGTGATATCTTTCTACACTTCCCGCATGATCTAAATGGTCTTCAAATAAGTTTAAGATAACTCCAATATGAGGAGAAACTTTAATATATTCTAATTGATGACTAGACATTTCTACCACTAGAATACTATCTTTATGATAATGTTCAATTTCATCTAATACTGGGACTCCAATATTTCCAAGTAAATATACATCTTTTCCTACTGCTTTTAATGTTTCATAAAGAAGAGAAGTTGTGGTACTTTTTCCCTTGGTTCCCGTAATTCCAATCACTTGTTCATGGTATTCTTCTAATAATAATTCAATTTGAGAAGTAATTTTATTCTCTATTTTAGAAGTATCTATTTCTTTTAGAGAGATTCCTGGAGTTTTAATAATGACGTCATACTTTTCTAAATCATCTAAATAGTGTTCTCCAATCACAAAGTCAAGATAATTATCTTTTAATAATTCTTCGTTCCTAATATCATTTTTATCAATAATTGTAATTGATTTTTCTTTTAAATGACGACGAATAAAGTGATAAGTACTTTTTCCCTCTAATCCAAATCCTAGGATTGCAATTGATTTTGGTTCTAATTTTTTAATAATATTTTTATACATATGGTTCTAACGCCTTCTTTACAATCGTTTCAAAGTGTGGTTCTAAATTGTGAATTGAATGATAAGCATGGATGAGATCATGTTCTAATTCTAGCGGATAATGCTTTTTGTAATACTCTAGTAAATAAGGAAGCTTTTGCTTTCCGAGTTTTTGGATAGTAAGACTAATCGCATATCTGACTTCCGAATAAGTTCCTACACATTCAAATGGTTTTGTTTTTCCATATCCTAACAATTCAATAAATGTATTTAATAGCGATTCATTTTCAAACATGTCTTCCTGGAAAATAGAAAGGAGTTCCTCTTTGTATAAAAAGGGACTAAGGATACTATAAACAAATAAACATTTTGGACAGTCACAACACCATACCCATGGTTTTTGTTTACTCCCTACATTACAACTTTTAAAAATTGGATGGAATTTCTTATAATTTGAAAATAACATTCCAATTTGAAATTCACTAAGGGGTCTTAACATACTGAAATACTTAATATCAATCTGAAAGAATTTTTTGGTATATTCATTAAAATCATTTTCAAATTCATATGTTTTAGAATATTGATGATTAATTTTGGTTCCAAGCACAGTTGCTTCATTCGCACTTGCTTCATTTGATAATACAATATATTTCTTTCCATTTAAGTAAGCACATAAGTAAGAGGTAAAAGCAACAATCGCACTAAATGGAGTGTGTCCATTTAAATAGCCTTGCTTATTTAACTCTAGTAAGTTTTTATCAATGACTCTTTTTACTGTAATGATATCATTATCGTCATATCCAGCAACGTTCGCACAAGCTATCATGACCTCTTTTGGATTAATCATAAAACAAGAATTTGTTTCTTTTTCTTCTTTTAATAATTCTAAGCTCACTGTAGAATCTTTCCCGCCACCAACAGGAATTAAATTACCAACACCTTGATAAGAAATACTAGGAAGTTCTTCTTCTGGATGCGCACAAGTAAGACGCATCAATTCATCCATTTCTACTTCAATTCCATTGGTATATAAAAATTCTCCCAATCCATGATAATAAAGTTTTTGAAAAAATTTTAGCTGCTCTTCATTTAAATATCCCGCTTTAATTTCTACATTAGGACTACAAGTACATTTAAAATAACTAACAAGTTCAACCATTCCAATATGGAATACAAGATTTTTAAAATAAGACTGATCAATTTGATTTCCATCTTTTTCTTTTTTGATGGTTAAGGTTGGTTTGAATGTTACTAAATTTGGAATGTGAAAAAAATAAGTGATTTTGTATTCATTTTCTAAGGGTTCAATTTCAAATTTTTCATAAATAAAATCAGGATATTGACTTCTATATTCTTTGAATTTATGTTCGTTGTTCATAATTTACCAACTTTCTAATGTTTTCCTATATATTATACAACAAAATGTATGTTTACGCACTGGTTTTCTTGATAGAATTGAAATAAAAGAAAAAAATAAAATGGCAAAAACCATTTCATTTTAATCTGTTTTTCTTTTCAGGATGTTTTTCAAACCAATGAATTGCATAAGAACAAGTAGCGATACAAGTAAGATTTTGATTCTCAATTTCTTTTACTGCTTCTTCTAGTAATTTATTTGCAATTCCCATTCCGCGTAAACGAGCATCTACATAGGTATGATTGATGTTTACAGTTTGTTCATCTATTTTGGGAAAAGTAACTTCTGCAACCATTGTTCCAAATTCATCTTGTACATAAATTCTATTTTTCTCATAAATATAGTTCATATGACACCTCACATAATGAT
>JAGZRP010000194.1 GCA_018381595.1 Bacillota bacterium | reverse complement strand
AAGCATTAATTATCGTAAACGTAAAGATGAAGAAGTAACACGTATGGTAAAATATGCTGGAGAAGATATGATTAAGGAATTACTTCCGATTGTCGATTCTTTTGAACGAGCAATTGATATGGATGATGATAATTTAGAAGATGAAGTTTCTAAATTCTTAAGTGGATTTAAGATGATATATTGTAATATCATTCATATATTAGAAAAGTATGGGGTAAAAGAAATCCCTGCCTTGAATGAAGAGTTTGATCCAAATTTTCATCAAGCTGTATTAACAGAACCAAGAGAAGGTATGAAATCTGGAATTGTGATTGAAGTATTACAAAAAGGATATACCTATAAAGATAAAGTAATAAGACCAACGATGGTCAAAGTAAGTGAATAAAAGAAAGGATGATAATTTATGAGTAAAACAATTGGTATTGATTTAGGAACAACAAATAGTTGTGTTTGTGTATTTGAAGGAGGAGAAGCAAAAGTAATTGCCAATCCAGAAGGAAATAGAACAACACCATCTGTTGTTGCATTTAAAAAAGGAGAAATTATTGTAGGAGATGCTGCAAAGCGTCAAGTTGTTACAAACAAAGATACAGTTTCTAGTGTAAAACGTTTTATGGGAACGAGTGAAAAAGTTCACGCGAATGATAAAGACTATACACCAGAAGAAATTAGTGCAATGATTTTAGGAGACTTAAAGAAAACTGCAGAAGCTTATTTAGGAGAAACAGTTACAAAAGCAGTTATTACAGTTCCTGCATACTTTAATGATGCCCAAAGACAAGCAACAAAGAATGCTGGTAAAATTGCTGGATTAGAAGTAGAAAGAATTATTAATGAACCAACTGCTGCTGCTTTAGCATACGGTCTTGATAAACAAGATAAAACAGAACAAATTTTAGTATATGACCTTGGTGGAGGAACATTCGATGTATCTATCCTAGAATTAGGAGATGGTGTATTTGAAGTAAAATCTACAAGTGGTAATAACCATTTAGGTGGAGATGATTTTGATAAGAAAATCGTTGATTATTTAGTCGATGAATTTAAGAAAGATAATGGAGTAGACTTAACAAAAGATACTATGGCTATGCAACGTTTAAAAGATGCTGCAGAAAAAGCAAAGAAAGATTTATCTGGAGTAAGCTCTACACAAATCTCACTTCCATTCTTATCTCAAGGAGAAGATGGACCACTTCATTTAGAGTTATCATTAACAAGAGCTAAATTTGAAGACTTAGTACGTGATCTTGTAGAATCTACAAAAGAACCAGTTAGAAAAGCATTAAGTGATGCGAAATTAAGTCCTAGTGACATTGATAAAGTATTATTAGTTGGTGGTTCTACACGTATTCCTATGGTACAAGAACTTGTGAAAAAAGAACTTGGAAAAGAACCTTCTAAAGGGGTAAACCCTGATGAAGTAGTTGCAATGGGAGCAGCTATCCAAGGTGGTGTTTTAACAGGAGACGTAGATGATATTGTATTATTAGACGTAACACCATTATCACTTGGTATTGAAACACTTGGAGGAGTATGTACTGTATTAATCCCAAGAAATACAACCATTCCAACAAGCAAGAGTCAAGTATTCTCAACAGCTGCAGATAATCAACCTGCTGTAGATATTCATATCTTACAAGGTGAAAGACCAATGGCAGCAGATAACAAGACCCTTGGTAATTTCCAATTAACAAATCTTCCAGCAGCACCTCGTGGGGTTCCACAAATCGAAGTAACATTTGATATTGATGCCAACGGAATTGTAAACGTTAAAGCAAAAGATTTAGGAACAGGAAAAGAACAATCTATTACCATTACATCTTCTACCAATCTAAGTGATGATGAAATTGAGAAAATGAGAAAAGAAGCAGAAGAAAATAAGGAAGCAGATGCAAAAAGAAAAGAAGAAGTAGACCTTAAAAATGAAGCAGAACAATTAATTTTCCAAACTGAAAATTCATTAAAAGAACTTGGAGATAAAGTAGATAGCAAAGATAAAGAACAAGCAGAGAAAGAATCAAAAGAATTAAAAGAAGCACTTGAAAAAGGTGATATCGAAGATATCAAGAAGAAAAAAGAAGCTTTAAATGATACTGTCATGAAACTTGCAACAAAAGTTTATGAAGAAGCAGCAAAAAAACAACAAGAAGAACAAGCAAAGAATGAATCATCAGATAAAAAAGATGATAAAAAAGATAGCAACGTAAAAGATGCTGAATACGAAGAAAAATAATCGAAGTAGAAGTGCTACCAAATGGTAGGACTTCTAACTTTGTATTTGAATATCTTTTCAAAAAATAGTTCATAACGAAATAGAATAATGAATGGAGATGCTTATGGAAGATGTAAAATATACTTGGGATTTAAGTACTATCGTAAAAGATGAGAAAGAATTTCTAAAATTAGAACAGGAAATTGAAAATACATTTCCTGAATATGATAAATATGTAGGACATTTATTAGATAGCGTGGAAGAATTAGAAAACTTTTTAAAATTAGATGTAGAAAATAACATCAAATTGGATAACTTATATGTTTATGCACAAGCAATGGTTGATTTGGATGCACAAAATGAATTAGGACAAAAATTACAACGTCGTGTGAAGGAATTATTAAGAAAATATAATTTAAAGACCACTTTTGCAGCAAATGAATTAGCAGCTAACGAAGAAACATTAAAAGCATATGAAAAAGAAAGTGATTATTTAAAGACGTGGCATTATTATTTTGAAACGTTGATGGAAAATAAAAAACATCGTTTAAGTGATGCAGAGGAGGCAATCATTTCATCTCTTGCATCAATGGGAACGAATTATGTAGATGCTTATGCGACTTTTACAAATCTGGAGTTAGGTTTTGATAAAATCAAAGATGAATCTGGAAATGTTGTAGAAGTGAATGAATCAGAAGCGAGCAAATTTTTTTATAGTACAGATAGACGGGTTAGAAGTGATGCATCTTCGTCACTACAAACTGGGTATGCA
>JAGZRP010000193.1 GCA_018381595.1 Bacillota bacterium | reverse complement strand
TAAGTAAGCGTAATGGAGATGCTTCATTTATGGATTTATACCATGAAGGATATTTACCAGAAGCAATTGTCAACTATCTAGCACTTCTAGGATGGTCTCCACAAGATAACCAAGAAATCTTCTCATTAGAAGAGCTCATTGAAAAATTTGATCCAAAACGTATTAGTAAATCTCCATCTATTTATGATGAGAAGAAATTAAGATGGGTCAATGCACACTATATCAAAAAATTAGATGAAGAAAAATTATTAGAAATTACCCTTCCACATCTAAAAGAAGCTTACGAGTTAAAAGATGTGAGTGAAGCGTGGTTAAAGGAATTGGTACTTTTATATCAAGATCATATTAGTTATGGAAAAGAGATTGTAGAAGTAACTAAAATGTTCTTCCAAAAAGAGACGGAACCAAATGAAGAATGTACTGAGTTTATGAAAGAGGAAACCATTCCAAATACGATTCGTGTATTCAAAGAAGAAATAGAATCTATCAATGATTGGACAGTGGAAAATATTCAAACTGCCATTTCTAATACCAAGGAAAAAGCAGGCGTAAAAGGAAAAATGTTATTCATGCCAATTAGAATTCAAGTAAGTGGTGTCATGCATGGACCAGAGCTTCCAAACACCATTCATTTGCTTGGAAAAGAAACCGTATTAACAAGACTAGGAGAATAGAAATATTCTTCTTTTTTATACAAAAAAACTTCTGACCACGATATCAGAAGTTTATTTTGTTTGTACTTATTTATCAACTCTATATGAAATTGATAATTTTCATAGTCTTATTCACTTTTCATGGTTGGAATTAAGTTGTCTAATTCAGGAGTGTCTTGGAATGGTTCTGTTCCTTTAATATAATAAAGCATCTTTTTGTTTTTTGTACTTTCGTTTGCTGGTTTTCCACTAATCGGCTCAACTAATACCCCAACAACATTACTTGGAATCTCATACCAACTATTTCCTTTCTTATCTTTTAAAGAAGCCTCCATAGTATCTACCCACATATTTTTAATTAAGTTTCCATCTTTGACATCACTGTCTTTATTATCATCATATCCTGCCCAAATTCCCATTAATAGGTCTTTATTATAACCAAATATTAAGTGATCTGTATTAGTTGTTCCTGTTTTAATCGCATATTTTTTCGTAATTTTAGGAGCGAGATTGATACAGGTTGGATAGTTATAACTAATAAATTCACGGGCATAAGAGTTGGTAAGCATTTCGTTTAAGACAAAGACAACACTTCTATTTAATACATTCTCTGCTTCTGGTTTATAAGAATATAATACATTTCCTTCTTTATCAGTTACTTTACGAATAAAATATGGTTTCAATTTATCCCCACCACTGGCAAGGGTATTATAACCTTCCATCATATCTAGTAAATTAATTTCAATGGTTCCGAGAGCAAGAGATGGGATTGGTTTTAATGGTTGTGTAATACCAACTCGTTTTGCCATATTAACTAAGCTATCTTCTCCTAAAAACAGATGTGTCTTGACTGCATAGATATTATCAGAATAGGCAAGAGCAGTTGCCATACTGATTTGCTTATTTGGATAATTACTATTATAGTTTTCTGGACTATAAGTTGTATTACTTTGAAATGTAAATGTTGTTTTTTCACTTTTAAAAGTAGTTGATGGGGTAAATCCATTTTCTAAGGCATCATAGTAAAGAAATGGTTTAATACTAGAACCCACTTGTCTTTTAGAGGTAGTTGCACGGTTAAATTGACTTTTTTTATAATCTCTACCACCAGTAATTGCTAACACTTTTCCCGTTTTCGGTTCCATCACAACACTTGCGACTTCTAAATCTGGATTTTCTTTTAAGTCATTATTCATACTTGTTTCCATATTTTTTTGAATTTCTGGGTCTAAGTTTGTATATATTTTCAAACCTCCCGTTTTTAGAAAAGAAGAAGGGATTGTCTTAATCGATTTTAATTCTTTAATAACTGCATCTTGATAATACATTAAGGTAGAAAGATTATGATCATTTTCTTTTCCAACATAAGTGAGTTGTTTTTGAAACGCCTTTTCTTTTTCACCATTGGTAATGTATCCATTTTTCTGCATCAATTCCAAAATCATTTTTTGTCTTGATTTTGCAGCAAGTTCATTAGAAATCGGAGAGTAATGAGTAGGATCTTTTGGGATTCCTGCAAGAATCGTTGCTTCTGCGAGGTCTAGGTCTTTGGCACTTTTATTAAAATAATACTTACTTGCGTTTTCAATACCAAAGATTCCTCCATAATTAATTGTGTTTAAATATCCCTCTAATATTTTATCTTTACTATAATGAGCTTCCAAGCGAACGGTAAGCCAAGCTTCATCAATTTTTCGTCCCCAGTTTTTATCAAAGTCTAAAAATAAATTCTTGGCATATTGTTGGGTAATGGTAGAAGCCCCCTGTAATGTTTTTCCACTTGTGAAATTAACATAGAGTGCTTTTCCAATGCGCAAGAAATCAAATCCTTGGTGTTTATAAAAATTTTTATCTTCTACAGAAATCGTAGCATCAATGACATAAGGAGAAATGTTTTTCAGTGACACCCATTCTTTTTTATTTCCGGAAGTATATAGTTTATCTTTTTTAAGGTTTTCACATAGAGCTTCAGTATTAATTGGATTAATGTTAATAATGACCTCTAAGGAAGTTTTCTTTAAGGTAAAAAGAGCTTATTATGTTACATTAACATTGCTTATAGTAGGAGGAGCCTTTGCCTTTGTAAAAGATTTAGATTACAAAGAAGGAATTTTTATTTTAAATAACGAAGGCTTTGTAGAAAAGAGAGAAACGGACCGACTTGTTTCACTTAACCCAGTGTATGAGGATATATTTTTTCGTGACGAGGATAGTATCGAATGCAAAGGAAAGGTCATAGGGAAAATTCAAATCGACCAAGCAAAGCCCGTGGACTATCCCCAAAAAAAGGACAGTGATAAACAAAAAGAAACTGTTACCATTGGCATAGCTGCT
>JAGZRP010000192.1 GCA_018381595.1 Bacillota bacterium | reverse complement strand
CATTACTTGCTGTTGCTTTAATAAAATCCATAATTCCTAATATCACAACTGCTACTATTGCGACTCCACGAATCAAATGATAGATATCTGCAAGCAATTCTAATAGCTCATCGGATAACATCTCACAGCCAACTTTATCTATTTTTTCATAGGATGGTTTATCTTTATCGTTACTAGAAGTTTTATCTCCGATATCATGTTTCTTCTTAATCGATTCGATTGCATTTTTTGCAACCGTCTCACATTCTGTTTCTCTTTCTTCTTTTGTATATTTTAATTCTCCAGGTAACGTATTATTACAATATTGTCCAATTTTAAAAACTCCATCATATTTCTTTTGGCAAGATGAAGTACATCCAGCACCTGCATAAGAACTTGCCTCTTCATAACTAATTCCTTTTTTATTTTTATAAGAGACATTTTTGGTATTTTTAAATGCGTTAGTAATTTTAGAAACAACACAACTAGAACATGTCTTAGAACAATCACCAACTACTTTAATACGATTATTACCTTCCCCAGTAACAATTGCATTAATCATGACAGTTCTTAAGTATTCGCTATCATCTACTCCATCTATAACACATTTTCCACCCTTGGCTCTATACTTATCATAATTAGCACAAACTCGTTTACATTCCATATCTAATCCATTACCATTTCCATTATTGGCAGTTGGTGTTGCCCCAGTATGAGGTCCACCAGGATCAGAGGTTGTTACATTTCCTTTATTCGTACATTGTTTGACACAAGCATCTTGATCAATTTTTTCTAATCCCTTGCTATACATTTTACAAGACTTTGTTTCAAATGCATTTTCACTACATGAATTTTTACAAAATGTTGTTTTCTTTGCACTCGTTCCCCCAGAACAAGATTCCATTGCAGTTTCACATCTATCTTCACATGCACTTTTAACCCTATTTAATCCAACAGTACAAGTGCTTTTGGCACTATCATTTTGTTGTTTATTTTTTACTTGTGCATTTAATTCTTTTTCTGTACATTTTCCCTTATTTACTTTTTCGATTTTTACATTACGGTAATCTGCTGCGTTTTTTACCCAACTCAAATTTTTAGTACCAGAGATTTTGAACACCGGTTTGGAATTACTAGTACTACAATATGCGTTTGCAACTTCGTGTACTGTTTTATCAATACACAATCTCATATGCTTTTCATTTTCTGTTTCTGCATAAGCCGTTGGCATCATCAATATAGAAACAAATAAAAACAATATCAAATATTTTCCCTTTTTGAAATTTATATTCATATTAACACTCCTTATTATTCAAATTATATCATATAAAAAGATAGCTGTAAAACAAAAAAAGTACATAGAATGTCTATGTACTTTTGCTTAATCCATTAATTCTTGTTCTAAAGCTTCTAATGGTTCATCATTGAATAATTCATTTTCTAATTTAAAATTAGCTTTCTTATATTCTTTGGCACCAGTACCAGCTGGAATTAATTTTCCAATGATAACTGTTTCCTTTAAACCATTTAAGTGGTCTACTTTTCCATGAATCGCAGCATCTGTTAAGATTCTGGTTGTTTCTTGGAAAGAAGCAGCAGATAAGAAGGAATCTGTTTCAAGACTGGCTTTGGTAATACCAAGTAATACTGGTCTACCAGTAGCTGGTCTTTTTCCTTCTAGAATCAGTTCTTTATTCACATCAGTAAAGTGATTAATATTAATCATTGTTCCTGGTAAGAATAATGTATCTCCAGAATTAATAATCTTAATTTTTGAAATCATACGTTTTGCCATAATTTCAACGTGTTTATCAGAAATATCTACACCTTGAGAACGGTAAACTTTTTGAATTTCAAGTAAAATATATTGTTGTACTGTAATTGGGTCTGTTACAACCAATAATTCTTTTGGACTAATTGCTCCATGTGTTAAACGCTCACCAGCGCGAACTTCTTCACCTTTTTCAACGGCAAGTTTTGCTCCATAATTTGAAGTATGTTCTTTTTTATCCGCATCATTGGAAACCATAATAACAAATTTTTCATTTTGCTCTTCGATATTTGTAACAACTCCATTAATTTCAGCAATGGTTGCTTTACCCTTTGGATTACGTGCTTCAAAGATTTCTTGTACACGAGGAAGACCTTGTGTAATGTCATCTCCACCAGCAACTCCTCCGGTGTTGAAGTTTCTCATGGTAAGCTGTGTACCAGGTTCACCAATAGATTGTGCAGCCATAATACCAACTGCTTCTCCAACTTCTACAACACTTCCAGTTGCAAGATTACGTCCGTAACATTTACGGCAAACACCGTGTTCTGTTTTACATGTAAGAACTGTACGAATTGGTACTTTTGTAATTCCTGCTTTTACAATCTTATCAGCAAGTTGCTCTGTAATGTAATCATTACGTTCTGCAAGTACTTCTTTTGTTTCAGGATGTACAATTTTCTTATTCGCATATCTTCCAATAATTCTATCTTCTAAAGACTCAATGACTGTTCCATCTTTTTCATTGATGAAAGCTTCTACTAAGATACCTTGATCGGTACCACAGTCTTCTTCTCTGACAATAACATCTTGAACAACATCTACTAAACGTCTTGTTAAGTATCCAGCTTCTGCTGTTTTTAATGCAGTATCAACGGCACCTTTACGAGCACCATGGGTTGATAAGAAGAATTCATTGATTTTCATACCTTCACTAAATGAAGATGTAACTGGGATTTCTACTTGTCCACCACTTGGTTTTGAGAATAATCCACGCATACCAACTAATTGGGTATAACTTCCTAAATCTCCACGTGATTTAGAACGAATCATAATAGAAATAGAGTTATCTGGATGTGCTTTCAACCATTTTTCAAGTCCATCAGAAACTTTATTTTTTGCTTTTGACCAGATATCGATAACTTGTTCATAACGCTCTTCTTCTGTGATTAAACCACGTTTGAATTGCTTATTAATTTTATCAACCATATCTTGGCTTTCTGTTAAAATTTCTTTTTTCTC
>JAGZRP010000191.1 GCA_018381595.1 Bacillota bacterium | reverse complement strand
AACACTATCATTGTCACCTTTACAGTTTGCTAAAATTTCTGCTGTCATCAAAGCAACATTAGTATAATAGGGTTTTGATTGTTCTAGTTGATTTCTAGTTTTACGAAGTTTCGATGTTGCAACTAATTCCATTGCCTTAGTAATTTTTTTAGTTGACTCAACTGATCTAATTCTTCGCTTAATTTCTTGCATTCCTCCAGGCATAGTTTTCTACCCCTTTGCTTGAGTTTTTTCAAATTGACTTACAAATGCACCAATAACATCTTTCATTTCTTTTTCTAAATCAGATGTGATTTCTTTTTTATCATTTATCTCATCAATGATATTCTTTTGAGTCATTTCAATATGTTCTACTAATTGATTCATAAAATCAGATACTTGTTCTACTGCTAATGTTTTTGTAAATCCATATTTTAATGCAAACAATGTAATTACTTGTGTTGCTACACTACGTGGAGAATATTGTGCCTGTTTCAATACTTCACGTACCTTTGCTCCATGATCTAATGTTGCTTTAGTAGCTGCATCTAAATCAGAACCAAATTGAGCAAATGCTTGCATTTCTGCATATTGAGCTAATTCTAGTTTCAATGAACCAGATACTTGCTTCATTGCTTTAATTTGTGCAGATGAACCAACACGGCTTACTGAAAGCCCAGTATCAATTGCAGGTCTAAATCCTGCATTAAATAATTCTTGTTGTAAGAAAATTTGTCCATCTGTAATTGAAATTACATTTGTTGGAATATATGCTGAAATATCACCAGCTTGTGTTTCAATAATTGGTAAAGCAGTTATTGATCCTCCACCATTTTCTTCATTTAAACGACAAGCTCTTTCTAATAATCTTGAATGTAAATAGAAGACATCTCCAGGATAAGCTTCACGTCCTGGTGGTCTTTTTAATAATAAAGATACAGTACGATAAGCAACTGCATGTTTTGATAAATCATCATAAACAATCAAAACATCTTTACCTTGCTCTAACCATTCTTCAGCAATTGCACAACCTGCATATGGTGCAATATATTGAACAGGAGCAAGTTCACTAGCTGAGGCACAAACTACTGTTGTATATTCCATTGCACCACCTTGACGTAATTTTTCTACGATTTGAGCAACAGTTGAATTTTTTTGCCCAATAGCAACATATATACAATAAATATTTTGCCCTTTTTGATTTAAAATTGTATCAATAGCGATTGCTGTTTTACCAGTTTGTCGATCACCAATGATCAACTCACGTTGTCCACGACCAATTGGGATAATTGCATCAATTGAAGTAATTCCTGTTTGTAATGGTTGGTCTACTGATTTTCTAGTCATAACACCACTAGCAACTCTTTCAATTGGACGAGTACGTGAAGTAATAATTTCACCATTTCCATCAATTGCTTGTCCTAAAGGATTAACAACACGTCCTAACATTTCATCTCCAACAGGAACTTCCATGATCTTTCCAGTACGTTTAACTTCATCACCTTCTTTAATCGTACTTTCTGATCCAAGCAATACAGCACCAACGCTATCTTCATCCAAATTCATAACCATTCCATAAACATCATTTGGAAAAGCTAAAAGCTCCCCTAACATGGCATCATCTAATCCGTGAATTACACTTACACCGTCACCAACAGTCATAACGGTTCCTACATCTTTTTGTTCAATCACTTCATCAAAATGTTTGATTTGTTCTTTGATTAAACTACTAATTTCATCTGGTCTAAGCCCCACTATTTTCACCTACTTTCTTAATAGTTCTTTTTTCAATAATGAAACTTTATTTTTGATTGTTCCATCAAAAACCCGATTATTTACTTCCACTTTAATTCCACCAATTAAAGTTGGATCTTTAACAACATTAAGTTTAACAAGTTTATTTTCTACTTTTCCGATTGCTTGTTCAACTTGTTTTAAAGATTCCTGTGAAATATCATAAGAAGTATATAAAATACCTTCTTCAATTCCAAAATAATCATTACATAATTTTTTAAATTCTTTAATTATTTCTTGAAGATAGCGAATTCTTCTTTTTTTGATCAATAACTTTAAAAAATTAACTATATAAATATTAACTGTTCCTTTAAAGCTTTGATCAATTAAATTACATTTAACTTCATCATCAATTAAAACATGACTAAAAAAAGTTAAGAATTCTGGCTCTTTACTAAAGATTTCATTTATCAATAGCATATCTTTTTGATAACTATCAACTGCATTTTCATCTTTAGCTAAAGAAAATAATGAAACAGCATAACAATGTGCTATAGTCTCCATTATTTATCAATTTCCTTAATAAATTCATCTACTAACTTTTCATTAGCTTTTTGATCCATTTCCTGATTCATTATTTTACTAGCCACATCAATTGCAATATTAACAATTTCACTCTTTACTTCTGCTTTAGCTGCGAGCTTTTCTGCTTCAATTTCTTTTGATACACGATCTAGTTTTTCTTTCGCTTCTTCATTTGCTTTTTCAATGATACTATCTCTTGTCTTACCAGCATCAATTTTTGCTTTTTCAACAATATTACGATATTCTTTAGCGGCAGCTCGTGATTGTTCTTCACTTGCTTCCATTAAAGCTTTAGCTTTTTGTTGCATGTTTTTAGCATCATTTACAGTTCCTTCTATGTAATCAGCACGCTTTGCAAAATAATTTTGCATTGGCTTCCATAAAAACTTTTTAAAAATACATAACATTACTGCTGTTGCCAGCAACTGCACTATCAAAGTCGTAATATTGGGGAATAATTTTGAGGCAATATCAATATCCATTCTTATTCCTCCTCTTAATTAGTTTTATTTTTATCCACCATATACGAATAATAATAGGAATGAAATTAATAATCCATAAATAGCAACTGTTTCTGTTAAGGCAATACCTAAAATCATTGTTGTACGAATTTTTCCTTCAGCTTCAGGATTTCTACCAATAGCTTCTACTGCTTTACTAGCACAAATTCCTTCTCCAATACCAGTTCCTAAACCGGCACATACTGCAATACCTGC
>JAGZRP010000190.1 GCA_018381595.1 Bacillota bacterium | reverse complement strand
CACCGGTATCTTGTTTATCCGCAATCCAGTCTGATCAAAATAAATTTTTCCTTCCTTAAAATAAAATTGGTACTCATCCACCGAAAAGAAATCACAATCATGAAGTTCCACACTTTGCTCTATCTGTTGTCCATTTCTCAACACGCCGAAAGCTGACTGCACTTTCTGCAGAAAATAACTTTTTCCTCTTTTTTGTATTACGAGCTGGATATTTTTTTCAAACTGGCTCCTTAAAACAACTGCTGCTCCCGGTTCCGAAGATATCTCTATCCGCTCTGGAAGTTCAATGTACCAGTTGTAGTTTGGTACTTTCGCCTCAAAGTCAATCATAAAGCGCATTTCAAACGCTTCGTTCCCTGTATTCGAATAACAGACTGATATCATATCTCCATGGTTGATCTCCATGGAATATATTTTCCGCATGTCACCTCTGCTAAAATACAATTGATCCGCACAGTCCATATTCCATTTATTGCTATGTACCGAAAACTCAATCTCGATCTCTGAAAAAAAAGTTTCCGGATTCAATCGAAATTCACAGGATGAGGTTGTTCCAAGTCTCACATTCTCTACCCCTGCTGCAATTTCAAATTCCTTATATACTGTTCTGTTGCTGACGATTATTTTATACTGATAATCCATATTTACGCCCTCCGGTAAATAATATAAGAACCGTTTCTGATACCAAATTCTTTTAATGTTTTATTTCCTCTTAAAAAAGCAATCGGATTCTCAGCAACAAGATAACAGCTGAAAATATTCTCTGTATCCATTTCCAATCCATATGCCTCATTCAGTGCAAGCACAAGATCATTTGCTGTTATTTCCAATGGAATTTCCAGATCCACATGTGTCTGTTTCATATCATTGATAAATTCAACCACAACTTTTTCTTCCATTCCCTCTCCTTTATCTCCACATGAAATAATTCGTATAAAAATTAACCCCTGCTCCGATAAACTACAAAAACATTCCCGGTATTAGTGGAAATGCTGTTTTTTTATCGTCAATTTCATTTCTTTATTTTTTACAATTATTTTTAATTGTATTATTTTCCCGAAATTTGCACCATATAATCTGATGTAATTTTGCTAAAATGATTGCCTGCTGCGAAAAAATGCAAAAAAAGAATGCTGATTTCTCAACATTCTTTTTTTTGCGCAGTCTACTGCCGATACCATATCATTCATATCTATTGGTCAATCGAATCCATAACTGTAGGATTTCAACCTGTTTCCATTTCATTACTCGTTTCTATATCATAAACAGGAAGTCTTTTTTCATTATTGTTCTTAATGCATATTTATTGCCCACTCCTTCTCCTTTTTTTATTAAACTCTGAATTAGGATTTTGTGAATTTCCAATTATACAAAAAACTGAAAATCCTCCTAAAATCATTGACATAACTAATACTATTCCCCACATAAGCTTTCCTCTTGACGCAGTTGACATTGTTTTCTGCATGAGTCTTCCGCCATGTCCTCCTCTGAAAACTCGTCCTAAAACAATTAGTACAGAAATGCTACATGTTGTAAATATAGCGGCAATTTTTCTTATCGCAATCCAAAATGGTTTATTTTTATTAACTTTTCCCTGTACGATTGGAATTAATATTCCAATTCCAATACTTATAGCATAAAGAATTCCTGTAACTATTCCTGTATTTTTTCCAAATAAAGAACCATAAAGTAACATTGGCATCATCCATGAAATAGAACAACCAAATAATAGTAATGATGAATACATTGATAATTCATCATCTTTTCTTACCAATTTTATAATTGTAAGTATCAATAATATACTAAAACAGCTTATATTTATGCATAAAATAATTTTTATTGGTTTACTTTCAATATAAGCAGCCATTAACTCTGCACCCAAGAAAAATATATCCATATAAATTACTATCATAAAACATTTTAAAATTTCCTTACTCTTTCCCATCACCATTTCCTCCATCAATCAATCCAAATACAAAGTCCTTAATATCATCCCTTAATGATTTTCCATTTCTGCCAAGCCATTTTTTATTTTTCCTCCTGTGGTTCTTCTAAAATTTCCTACACTTACACCAGCTTCTGCGGCATTGATTTTGGTAGTTGGATTATCAATAATTGAACGTAGCCTGTAAAATCAAATAGCTAATATGCATTCTGCATCTGAAAAATACTTTTTCCAAAGTCATGTAATAAAATCGTTAAAAAACTCTATTGGTTTCGCCTGCAATTTAAAGTGAACTTCTCATTCTACTAATAATATTCTGATTATGATCTTTTCAACTGATACTACACATGATAATCCTCTAATCTATCTACTATCTGTATATGTGGATTTTTTTTTAATAATATATCCATAATTGATGATTTTTCTCTAAAAGAAAACAGATATTTTTTGTCTTTATTATATACATTAATGTATCTACCAAACTCTTTCACCATCTGTTCTCTTGTCGTGCCATACGGATATATCACCGGTTCCTCTCTTCCTCTTTCAACATAACCTATATCCTGATACATCATCCTAGTTTTTCTAAATAAATTATTTATTCTTCCGCTACAAACAATGCACATATCTTCTAACTGAATATAATATGCTTTTTTATAATTCTTTACTGCTATAGGAACTCCTGGGAAAAAAAGTAATCCTGCTAATACTAATAATATAGGTAATTGTTTTTCAGTTATAAATCCAATTACTGCCATAATACTCATCATCATTGCAAACGAAAGCCACAAATAGGTGGCTTTATATTGAAAAATAGTTTTATTATGATTTTTCTCATAAAATAAATAATGTTTCATTATTCTTTTTCCTCATCTTTTTTCATATCTGAAATTTGCTCTTTAATATGAGTTGGTAAATTTGTTAACATATTTCCAATGCTATCAGCTGCTAGAAGTCCATTATCAATAAGACCATAAAATAATCCAATGTCATTTAGATAAGATTTTTTATGATGAAAACAGTATATCATATGCGTTCATGCATTGAAAATACTGTTCAGTTAAGAAATGCTGTATTTTTCAGGTGGACTAATGCGTAGAAA
>JAGZRP010000189.1 GCA_018381595.1 Bacillota bacterium | reverse complement strand
AATTTAAATATAAGAACTTTGAAGAAGCCTATCAGAGTATTTTCTGGTACATCGAAGCCTTTTATAATTCAAAACGAATCCATCAAAGTTTAGGGTATCCTACACCTAAGCAATTTGAAAAGGTAAGTGCCGATGATGTGGTTGTTTTTGCTGGATCAGCACCAAGCAATCTTGGAAACAAGGTCTATAACAAATTGATTCCACTAGTGCGTGAAACTGGTGCACAGGTTGTCTGTGACTTTGAAATAAATTTATGCTTTTGGTGAATAAATTTATTTCAAAGTCAAATACTTATCACAAAAAAATCTAAGTGTTTTCTATGTTGAAATAAAATTAGTTAGTTATGCTAGTTGAGATGTGTTTTTTCTAAAGTTATCATCCCATTCCTTCACTGCCTCAGGATTAAGAATAATATTAATTGTCTCTAGAATAGTTTGATGTATTTTTAAAGACTCCTCTTTGTCACCCCAAAGATAATCAAATATGGCTTTAAGTTCATGTAGATATAGTTTTTCAAAAGAAAAATAGGTTGGATAATTTTTGTTAAATAATAATGTCAGAAGTTTTTGGCTAGCGTTTCTTTCTTTTCGTTCTAAAAAAACAGATAGGCAGTTTAGGACGGTATCAATTTTAATACGATCTAGGTTATTTTTTAGCGACTGAGGAGTATCTTCGAGAATAGTATTAGTGAGGACTATAAGAGCATCCGATGTAAAATAAGGGACGAGATTACCAAGCAGACCGACATCAAGATTTGTCCAGTACTCTAATGAAATAAAGTAGTCAGTGAGTTGAAAAATGGTATCTTGAGGAACGGTTAATTGCTTTAGTTCGCAGATGATTACCTCTAAAACGCGAGCTATGATTTGGTAAATGTATTGACCTTTCTGATCTGATAACTCATAGAGATATGATTTTAGTTCGGAAAGTATCTGAGTATCTTTGTTATTCAGTGCCTCTTCTAACTGCTCGGTTAGCTGGTAAAAATCTTTGTCTCGGAAATCTTTCCATTCAAAGAATTCATTAATTTCAACTAACATAAATCCTAGAAGTCGAAATAGAACATCATTAGAAAGGGTTGTATGACCATTTTCAAAATCTGAAATACTGGTGGCAGAACCAGCAATTTCTCCAAGTACTTTTAAAGATAGTTTTCTTTGCTTACGAATTGCCTTAAATTTTTCTCTATTAGTCATGTTCGGATTTCCGAAATTTTTCCTTTTCACATTTTTTATATTATATAATACTGATATCAAAAAGGAAAGGGAAAGAAACATGGTTATCAATGAACAGGAACCCTTGAAACTGTTTTGTCAGCTAAACCAAGGCTATTATTAGCCTTGGCTACTTAGCCTAACAGTTTCAAGCCTGTTATCAAATGAAATTACCGGTTTACTAAAAGATAGTAAAACAAATATTTTTAAGCAAGGCGAGGTGGCTAACTTCATTATAGAACTTTCAAACATGATTTTTATCAAGATTATGATATCTTCAAAAATTTTGTATGCGGTTCAGGCTGCTAAATGCATTCCGATCAATCCTATGTTCACTTTGTCGCTAATACAATTGACCAGTCATTGAGTTAGTAGTTCTCTCGAACTTATGTGGAAGTGTTCACTTTGTTCTATATAATTTGTATTTCAGGAGCAGAGAGAGTATGCTTTCTGCTCTTGAAATATTATTTATAAGGAGAAGTTTTGATGAAGTATTCACGTTATGTTGTATCAATCCCAAAGAAAGAACATACCTTTTTGTTTAATACAAAGAATAATTTGGCGGTTAAAATTGAAAATCGTTTATTTGAAAAAATTGAAACTGATAGTAAAACTAGGAAGCAATTTTATAATTTTCTTTATACAAGAAAATTTTTACCAGAAAGAAATGAGTTGGAAGAAGCAGTACAAATGTTTAGGGACAGAGATGTATCAACTCTTAGAATCATTATACTTGCTCATGGAGATTGTAATTTTAGATGTAAGTATTGTTATGAAAAATTTGTAGATTGTACCATAGAATCACAAAAATCGAGTATTTTAAAATTTGTGAAAAATAAATTTGAACAATACCAATTTAAAGATATTCATGTTTCTTGGTTTGGTGGGGAGCCTCTTTTAGGTTATAGAGACATTTTAGATATTTCCAAAGCACTAATTGAGTTATCATCAACCTATGGAATTCGCTATCATTCTGATATGACGACTAACGGCTACTTGCTAAATAGTAGAACTTTGTCAAGGTTGGTCACAGAATGTCAAGTCCAGTCCTATCAAATTACAGTTGATGGAACTAAAGAGGGTCATGATAATCAACGGGTTTTAAAAAATGGACATGGTTCGTATGACCGTATAATAAAAAATCTTAGCAATGCTCAGAATTAGACTTGAACTTCCATATACTAATACGATTAAATGTTTCCAAAGAAAATTATTCAGATGTGGAGAATTTCTTAGTAACAGATGCGCAATTATTTAAAAGGGACAAGAGATTTCAATTACTTTTTAGAAATGTTGGTGATTGGGGATGTGGGGATAGAAAAGAAGGATACGAGGTTAAAAGATTTGCAGAGGATGTTTCTTTTGAACTATCTCAAAAAGCAATTAAACAAGGATACAATTTATTTGATCACTTATTGTTTAGAAGTAATTTCTATGCCTGCTATGCTCAAAAAGAGCATACCTACACCATTGATACAAAAGGAAACCTTTTAAAATGTACGGTAGCATTATATGATGAAGAAAATAAAATTGGAAATTTAGATAGTTTTGTTATCGATGATCAAAAACAAAAACTCTGGATAAACAACTATGAATTTTCACAGAAATGTTCGAAATACCAATTATTATTGATTTGTAAAGGTGGAGCTTGTCCTAAACGTGATATTTTTAATGAACGGACGTTTAATGAAAAGTGCCAACGTATGCGACAAAATATTTTACAAAATTTTGAACTTGCGATTTTATCCAATAAGGTCAATTATAAATTGAAGGTGGAATGAGATGGGAACTATTTTTAGGCATATTTCAAAAACTAAATTATTTTTTTATTTATTATTTTCGC
>JAGZRP010000188.1 GCA_018381595.1 Bacillota bacterium | reverse complement strand
GAGTGACGAAGCTCATCAATTTCATCATTGATCGATGCATCCTTTTCAATATAGGTATCTGTTTTTGCTACATATGCTTCCGGTTGATAATAATCATAGTAGGAGACAAAGTATTCTACATGATTATCAGGAAATAGTTCTTTTAACTCTCCATATAATTGTCCAGCAAGTGTTTTATTATGAGCGAGAACTAACGTTGGTTTATTTACTTCTTGAATTACATTAGCAATCGTAAAGGTTTTTCCAGTTCCTGTTGCCCCTAATAATACTTGATGCTTTTCTCCATCTTCAATTCCTTCTACCAGCTTTTGAATCGCTTGAGGCTGATCCCCACTTGGTTCATATTTTGATTTGATTTGAAACATTCACATTCCTCCTAACTATGATATCTCTTCCTACTTTATTTTTCTATTGATTTGAACTTCAGTTTTATTTTAACAGCTTTTATCATTTTAAACAAGGAAACAGTTTATTTAAAATGAACTTATTAATGAATCAATTTTTTAAATTTTGTCTATCTATTTATGATATAATGATTCATGTCAGTAAAACAAATCACAAGGAGAAATTATGGAATCATATAAAAATAACAATCAATTCAGTTTTGAAATCACAAAAAAAATTCCTTCCAAGCTAGGTCGTGCAGGAATTATTCATACACCACATGGCGATATTTTAACCCCTGCCTTTATGACGGTAGGGACAAAAGGGGAAGTTCGCTTTGTTTCTATGGAAGAATTAGAAAATATTCATGGACAAGCTATGCTAAGTAATGGCTATCATTTGCGTAATGTTGCAGAAGATATTGCAAAAAAAGGGGGCCTTGCGAAATGGGCAGGGTGGAATCATCCAACGCTTACTGATTCCGGAGGATTTCAAATCATGTCCCTTGGTTCCGGATTAGGAAAAGTAGTAAGTATGAAACGTGAAGATGAAGTGGTAAATACTGACCCGAAAGAGCGTTTAGCCCATGTAACAGAAGATGGAGTACATTTCTTTGACCCTTTTACGAAGCAAGAAGATTTTATTGGACCAGAAGAATCTATGCAGATACAATGTAACATTGGTGCTGATATTCATATGGCTTTTGATGAATTAACATCTCTTGCCGATGATTATGATTATAATGTAGAAGCGCTTGCCCGTACGGAAAGATGGGCACAAAGAAGCATTGATGAACATCAATTACATTGTGATAAGTTAGGCTATCACCAATCACTTTATGGTGTCATCCAGGGTGGTAGATGGGAAGACTTACGTCGTTCTACTGCTAAGAAGTTTGCTAACATGGAATTTGATGGATATGGACTCGGTGGGGCTTTTCTAAAAGAAGATTTAGATAAAATACTAAGCTGGTGCTGTGAGGAACTACCAGAAGAAAAACCACGACATTTATTAGGGCTTTCTCATCCTGATGATATTTTAATTGGAGTGGAAATGGGTGCTGATACATTCGACTGTGTTGCCCCTACTCGTGAAGCTAGACATGGCAGAATATATACGAAATATGGACACATAAAACTATCTAAATATGCCGATAGTGATGAATTACTAGATGAAAATTGCGATTGTCCTACTTGTCAAGCAGGTTACACAAAAGGCCAACTTAGAGCATTATATAAATCACAAGATGTGAATGATAAATGCAAATATTATAATTTAGCATCTATCCATAATCTCCGCTTCATTATTCGTTTAACAGAAGAAGCAAGAGAAGCAATTTTAAATGGAACTTTTGATACATATAAAAATCAATTTTTAAAGGATTACTATCATAGCAAGGAAAATTAGAGTTCTATTTTCTACTTTATTTATCAATAACAAATAAAAATTCCAAGAATGAATCTTGGAATTTTTTTATTTTTCATCTTTTTTAATTTTAAATACAACTTGATATAAATCTTCAAAATCATATTCTTCAATTCTTACATGATACCCTTTTTGCTCTAAAGAATTTGCAAAGGCAATGACTTCATCATTCACTTTTCCCGCTTCAAAAATAGGCGCAGATGGTTTCTCTTCTACTGATTGGGGTTCTTCTGTATGATATTCTTTTGCAATTGGGGGAACAACAACAGAAGGATTCTCTGGTTCCACTACTGTAGGTTCAGGAACACTTACGATTGGTGCCACTTCTTCTTCTAATGGTTCAAATAAGAATGAATTTGTATTCTCTTGAATAATAGGTTCTACTGGAGATACGATTTCCTCTTCAGGTGGACTTACTATCTCCGGTTCTTTTTCTATCGGTCTTTCTTCCAAAGAATTTGAATTTGGTTCTAATGTTGTAAAATCAAATTCTGGTTCAAAAGAAGATTCAACTGTTTGAACTGGTTCTTCTTTTGTTTCTTCTGGAATATAAGGCATTTCTTCCTGGGATGTAGATGGAATTGAAGAAAGAGGTAAGTCATTGTCTGGAAGACTATTTAAAAATTCTTCTTCTGACATATTTAAATATGGATTATTCATTGTTAATTCTGAATTCATTTCTTCTGCTTTTGGAAGCACTTCTTCTTCTTTTGGTATTACTATCTCAGGAGAAATATCACTTGCTGGTTCTACATCAGTATATACTTCTACTGGGGGAATTATATTTTCTTCCTCTATTTTATTTTCAATCACTGGTTCTTCTACTGTTTCTATTTCTTCAGGAGTTATCATTAGATTTACGATTTCCGCTGGCTTTGTTTCATTAGGTTCTGAAACCAATTCAGTTTCATTAGATTCTAATCTGTTATCTACTGGAACTTCAGGTTCTATATTAACGGTTGGTTCTACTGTTTGGATTGGTTCTTCTTTCATGACTTCTTGTTGTCCAGTAGGTTCTAATGTTTTTTCAAACTCATTTGGATTGAAAAACTTATCAAAATTGAATCCTGATGCAGGCGCTGGGGCTTGTTCCACACCAAAATCCATATTTGCTTGTTCCTTATCTAAATTTTCAACAAAGCCAGAATCAGTTTCCTCACTATCATCTTCAATATCAGCTAAATTAAAGAATTTTCCTGGTTTTAATAAAGATTCTGCTTCTTGATTTTTTTCTTTTTCTGCCTCTTGC
>JAGZRP010000187.1 GCA_018381595.1 Bacillota bacterium | reverse complement strand
GATGTTAGGATATATAGGGAAAAAGGCCCAGATCTTATAGGAAAGTTAATTGCTGAAGCTATAAATGAAAAGGAAATAGAAGAAAATATAAAACCTGAAGGTCAAGAGGATTCTTTAAAAGAGAAATTTTTGAAATCAACTAATGCAAAAGCTATAGCTAATTTAGATCCTAGAGACAATCCAAGTAGCATATATAAAGATTTAGGAGAGATATATAAAGGTGAGAAAATAAGAGTTTTACCAGAGATATGTGACAAGAAGGATTATTTGCCTATAATTTATTGGAAAGATACAACTAATATAGAATCTCAAAAGGTATGGGTTAGTGCAAAGCAGAATTGTTTAAAAATAGATACTAATGCTACTGTTATAAATGTGGTTACAGAATTAGATGCTAGGTATATAAAGTCTCAAAGATCAAGTAAAATGGGCTGGGTGAAAAATGGTGAAAGGCTTTATGTTCATAAAATAGAAAATATGATTTATTATCAAGATGATAGTGATGGTGAAACTATCCATTGTTTTAATTTAGATGATAATAGTAATGTTAAAATTAATAATGAAGTTTCATATAATTTAATTGTTGATAGTGAAAAAGGAAGAATATATTATACTAATCAAGATGATGTATTAGTTTCTCTAGCGTTAGATGGTAGTGATCGAAAAGAAATGGCGACTAATACAAATATGTATACATATGATGGTGAGTATTTATATTGCATTACTAATGATGGATTAGTAAAGGTTGATGATAGTGGAAAAGCTGAATTGATTTATGAAAGTAATGGATTACAATTAGTTAATATTGTAGATAAGACACTTGTTGTTCAAGATAGTAATACAATTTATACAATGTCTTTAAATGGCAAAAAGGTTAAAAAGTTATATACAATGGATATGACAGGAGAAATAGTTTTTGAAGTTGTTGGGGATAAGGTTTTGATATTAGCTCGTGGAATGGGTGATAGTAGTATTACTTATGAGATGATTAGTTTAGATGGTAAAAGACAGTTATTGGATACTAATGATGTATCTGATGGAATAGGTTTTGAAATTTAGGGGGTTAATATGAGGGTAAGTGAAATAGTTGAAGCTACAGGTGGTAAATTGATTTGTGGTAATAGCAATCAAGAAATCGTAGGTTTTAGTCAAGATAGTCGAAAAGTTAGTGCAGGAATGATGTATATTCCAATAATTGGAGAGCGTTTTGATGGTCATGATTTTATTAAAAATGCTTTTGAAAATGGAGCTAGTGCGGTGATTAGTGACCGTGATATTGATGATAGTGAACATATTATTATCAAGGTTAAAGATACATTAAAAGCACTTCAGGATATGGCACATTATTTACGAAAACATCGTAAGGTAAAAGTTGTAGGAATTACTGGTAGTGTTGGTAAGACAAGTACTAGAGATATGGTTTATAGTGTAATTAAACAACAGTATAAAACTTTAAAAACAGAAGGTAATTATAATAATGCAATTGGTTTACCTTTGACTATTTTAAGGCTAAAAGATGAACAAGTAATGGATTTAGAAATGGGAATGAATCATTTAAAAGAAATGGAAGAACTGTCAATGATTGCTTGTCCTGATATTAGTGCTATTACTAATGTTGGTACTGCTCATATTGGTGAACTTGGAAGTCGTGAAAATATCTTAAAAGCTAAAATGGAAATTATTACTGGTATGAGTGATGATAGTATGCTTGTTATTAATAATGACAATGATATGTTATCAACTGTAGAAGTTGAACGATTGAATTTGATTAGAGTAGGGATTGACAATGGGGTTGATTTTAAGGCAAGAAATGTGGTTTTAAGTGATGAGGGAAGCACCTTTGATTTTGAATATAAAGGAAAGGTTTATTCTGTTGATGTTCCTGTTCCAGGTAAGCATTTTGTAATGAATGCGTTGATTGCAATTGCAATTGGTTTACAACTAGATATTTCACCTGAGCAATGTATTAAAGGGGTTAAAGAATTTGAACTTACTAGAAATAGAATGGATATTGTAGAGTTAAAAAATAACATTACTTTAATTGATGGAACATATAATGCAAGTGAAGATTCGATGAAATCAAGTATCGATGTTTTAGCTACGTATAAGCGAAGAAAAATTGCAGTTTTAGCAGATATGTTGGAATTGGGAGAATATAGTGAGCAACTACATCGTAATATTGGAATGTATGTAGCTAAAAATAAAATTGATATTTTAGTTGCTGTTGGTCAGGAATCTAAATATATTATTGATGCTGCTAGTAAAGCAGGTGTTAAACAGATTTGTTATTGTAATAGTAATGAAGAAGTGGTAAATTATTTAGAGAAAATTATACAAAGTAATGATGTTGTTTTGTTTAAAGGATCAAATGGAATGAAGTTAGGTAATGTTGTTGCTTTGATGAAGGAGAAATTAATGTGAAACAAAAGTTATTAGTTTTATGTGGGGGGCAATCAAGTGAACATATTGTTTCTAGAATGTCTTGTACGTCAGTATTAAATAATTTAAATCATGATAAATATGATATTACGTTAGTTGGGATTGATTTAGATGGTAAGTGGTATCGTTTGAATCTTGATCAAGATGATTTATCGTTAGATAGTTGGCTTGATAATAGTGTTGAAGTTGAAAATGTTTTTGATTTATTAAAAGAGCATGATGTTGCTTTTCCAGTTTTACATGGTTTATATGGTGAAGATGGAACGATTCAAGGATTATTTGAATTAACTAAACTACCATATGTAGGAGCACGTGTATTATGTTCAAGTGTTTCAATGGATAAGATATATACAAAAAAAATTTTAGATACAGTTAAAATTCCACAAGTTAAATCGGCGTATGTAAAAAAACGTTATGATGATAAATTAGTAGTTATAACAAAGGATTTTGAAGAAATTTATGATGTTGAAGAATATATTGTAAATGAAATAGGAATGCCTTGTTTTATTAAAGCTAGTCGTTCAGGTTCAAGTTTAGGATGTTATCGTTGTGATAATCGAGATGATTTAATTAGTAAACTAGAAGCAGCTGCTAAATATGATCGTCATATTGTTGTGGAAGAAAATATT
>JAGZRP010000186.1 GCA_018381595.1 Bacillota bacterium | reverse complement strand
TAATTTTTTCGCTTTTCTTAATTCTTTTAGTTTTTGGTGCATACTACTTCTCTCCCTTATGGCTCCATTATAACAAATCGCAACAAAAAAGTCCACTATTAGTGTACTGTATTTCTTGATAATTTGTGAGAAAATAAAGGCATATGCAGTAACTGGAAAATATTACCAATGGAGGATTCAATATGATGGCGAACAAAGATGTAGCTATTCAGTATACGATATTTAGTAAAAATATTCGTTATTACCGTAAAAGAAAAGGTTACACGCAGGAAAAATTAGCTGAGAAAGCAGAAATGTCAATTTCTTATATTAAACAAATAGAATCATGTAATGAATTTAAAAACTTAACATTAACCGCAATGTTAAAACTATCAAAAGCATTAGATGTTCCAATTAATAAATTATTTTATGAACAAAAAAACTAATAAAAAAAGAGGAGAAAAGTAAACACGACTTTTCTCCTTTATTTATTCAAAAAATATATTTACTACTTTAGTAATATGAATGAATCACATTTTAAAAAATTCTTTTTAAATAAACTATTTTCTTCAATACTATTGAGACAAATATTTTATATCTATCACGATTTAGCTATTGAAATGCAATGGATTTTCATTTACATGCAAACATATATTCGTTATAATGTATATAGGAATATTGAACTGTTGGGTGTCTACCTCATCTTCGTTCTTACGAATAGAAGGGAGGTAATAATAATGCGGAAGAAAGATTTACTAATTTCAATCCTTCTATTTATTATCACTTTATTAATTGTTACCTTATTGGTATTGATTATAAAGAAATAGACACCCGATTACATTCGTAATAAGGTGTCTCACCAATTTTAGGGTAGATACTCAACACGCGAAGTTGAATATTCCCTTTTTTATTGTATGAGGATTTCCTCATCTATATACATGATAGCATATTTTACCTTTGGTTTCAAGTTTGGATTTTTAATTTGTCAACAAACTAAAAGCATCTGTAAAAGATGCCTTTTATTCATTCACATTATGGTAAACGTGATTTACATCTTCACATTCTTCTAGCATATTCACCATTTTATCAAAAATTTCTTTATCCTCACCAGTTAACGTTATTTTCTCTTTTGGTAACCAAGTAATTTCTTCTACTTCAAATTCTATTTTTGGATCTACTGCATGAATTGCTTCCTTCATTGCAAATAAGTCCTGTGGCCCTGCATAAGCCATCATCATATCTTCATTCTTTTCAATGTCTTGCACATCAACATCGTGTTCAATAAATGCATCCATGGTTTGTTCTTCATCTAATCCTTTGAATCCAAGAATTGATAAATTCTCATATTGATACATTACACTACCAATTGCACCCATTTTTACATGACATTTGTTTACAACAGCACGTACTGCGCTTACAGAACGATTCACATTGTCTGTTAAACACTCAACAATGGCAGTAGAACCACTTGGTCCAAACAATTCATAACGTACTGTTTGATAAGATTCATCTACTCCACTATTTACTTTATCGATAGCTCTTTTTACAATATCTCCTGGAACTTGTTCTTTTTTTGCACGTTCTACTAATCTTTTCAACGTACTATTACTTTCTAATTCAGTTCCTCCTGCTTTTGCCGCTTGATAAATTTCACGTGCATACATGGAATATAATTTTGCTTTTGCTGCTCCTGTTTTTTGGATACTTGCTTTTCTTACTTCATATGCTCTTCCCATTTTCTCACCTTTTCTTTAAAACTTACTATATTTTACTTAATTTTTCTCATTTTGACAACACTATTTTGTAACAGATTTTGATAATGCATCTTTTGCCGCTAAATTTTCTGCTTCTTTTTTTGAATGAGCCACTCCTGTCCCATAAATAATATTATCTACTCGTACTTCTACTGTAAATGTTTTATTATGAGCAGGACCTTCCTCATTAACCACAACATATTTTAAAGAACGCTTATCCGTTTGTACTTGTTCTTGTAAAATAGATTTGTAATCATCAAAAAAATTCAACGCTTGCTCTTCAATAATTGGAATGATGTGTTTTTCCATAAACTGAGAAACAGTAGGATATCCTTTATCTAAATATAAAGCTCCAATAAAACTTTCGAAAATATCAGCAACAATGGCTTTTCGATATTTTCCTCCATTTTCCATTTCTCCTTTTCCAAGGCGCAAATCTTCATTTAAACCAAGTCGATTAGAATATTCATATAATGCATTCTCACAGACATAATGACTTCTTTTTTTCGTCATTTCTCCTTCTTCCATATCATTCATATGATATAGATAATTACTCATGAATAACTCTAATACAGCATCTCCTAGGTATTCTAGACGCTCATAACTTTTTACACCCATCTCATTTGCATACGATGTATGTGTAAGTGCTGTTTCATAAAGCGATTCATTTTCAGTTACAATCCCTAATTTTTCTAAACATTTCATGTTATCACCAGATATATTGTATCACAAATCTAACATTGTCCCAATAATTTTTGAACGTGTTTTTCGATTCTAAAATTATGAAAGATAATCATAAGGGCAGGAAGTGTTAATACCAGTGTTAATATTTTAAAGGTTGAAAGAGATTCCCCAAAACAGGTAATAATTAGAAAAATCAATAAATAAGAGACAACTCTTCCGGCATTTAATACCATTTCTCTCAACACAAAATGTTCTACCCTCTCCTCTTCTACTTTCTCAATATCGATAATATTACTTCCATAATGACCATAGCCAATATCTCGAATTGGTGTTAAAAAGTAATAACAAATATTATAAATAATGACGGTAGTCGCATTGACATCAATAAAATATAAAAGAGAAGAACAAACAAGCCCAATAATCGCAAAGGAAGTACATTTCATCATCTGTGGCCCTAGTATTTTCTTTCCTCCTATATAAGAAACAAACGCAGCTAAAAGAGCAAATACAGACTGTAATGCACCAAGTGAAAATTCACTTTGAAAAGAAAGGAAGATTAAAACAGGCAATACAATATTATTGACAGCGTCACTTGTAATTCCCTCAAAGAATGATTCATAATATAAACTCTGTAATGGCTTTTCTTTTCTCA